>NZ_JAKNRV010000419.1:0-4057 GCF_023072625.1 Pseudomonas emilianonis | reverse complement strand
TGTTGCTGATGGAACCCGACTTCGGGGCCACCGTCGTGATGATGGGCGCCGCCGCAGCGATGCTGTTCCTCGGCGGGGTCGGGCTGTTCCGCTTCACCTTGATGGTGGTGCTGGCGCGGCTTTTTTCAAACAACGTCTGGCCCAGCGCAGCCTCCAGCCGCCGCACGGCGCGGAACACCGTCGACACATCCACCCGCAACAACGCCGCCGCCCGTGCCAGGCTGCCGCCGCGCACCAGGGCGAGGATCAGCGACAAGTCGGGGTAATCAATCTGATAGTGCGTTGCTGCATTGAACATGTGGGTAAACGCCAATATTGATTGCGTGAACGCCAATCTATAGTGCGCACCAGGACACGACAAGCCAGGGGAAGCCTCAAATGAAAGCCACCACGCTGCACCTCGCCCTGATCGGCGATTACAACCCCGATGTGATTGCGCACCAAGCCATTCCCGTGGCGCTGCAACAGGCCGCCGACGCCTTGGGCCTGACGGTTCACCTCCAATGGCTGGAAACCGACACCCTCAGCGCCACCTCCGAACTACAAGGTTTCGATGGTTTTTGGTGCGTGCCCGCCAGCCCGTACCGCGACACCGACGGCGCACTGCACGCGATCCGTTTTGCCCGCGAACAGCGGCGCCCTTTCCTCGGTACCTGCGGCGGCTTTCAACACGCGGTGCTGGAATATGCCCGCAATGTGTTGGGCTGGGCCGATGCCGAACACGGCGAGTTGGTCCCGAATGCCCAACGTGCAGTGATCGCACCACTGAGTTGCGCTCTGGTGGAGGCCACCGGCACCGTGCGCCTAGCCGCCTACACCCGTATCGCCGACGCCTACGGCACACTTGATATTCATGAAGGCTATCGCTGCCGCTACGGCATCAATCCCGACTTCGCCAGCGCGCTGCTGGAAGGCGCTCTTATCCCCAGCGGCCACGACTCGGCCGGCGACCTGCGCGCCGTGGAGCTGCTGGACCATCCGTTCTTCGTCGCCACCCTGTTCCAGCCCGAACGCGCCGCGCTCCAGGGCGTCACACCGCCGCTGGCGATTGCCCTGCTCAAGGCCTGCCAGGAGACCTCGGTATGATTGCCCGCACCCCCGCCCCGCCTTACTACGCGGTGATTTTCAGCTCACTGCGCACCGCCGGTGACCACGGTTACGGCGAGGCGGCCACGCGCATGCTGGAACTGGCGCGTGAGCAACCGGGCTTCCTCGGGGTTGAATCGGCGCGGGAGGATGGCGTGGGGATCACCGTATCGTACTGGCGCAGCGAGGCCGACATCCTCGCCTGGAAACAGCAGGCCGAGCATCGGGCGGTACGCGAGCAGGGGCGTTCCACCTGGTACTCGGCGTTTCACACTCGCGTGTGCAAGGTCGAGCGCGCCTACGCATTCCAGCATTGAGAGGCGGCCGCAAGCCCCCGCACAGGTGATCCTCAGCGACGAGACACAGGCTGTCGGGCTAGCTGACGAGGCTGCGCAACGCACTGATCTGCGGGATCTCCACCCGCCGCATGTACACACGCAGCGGCTCGGTGATGTTGATGCGGTCGTCGATGTTCTGATCAAGCAGCAATTGCAGACGCTCACGGGACAACGTCATGGCGTGCTCGGGGGCCGGTAGCCAGACAAATTCGGCAGTGGGGATGATGCCGTCATCGGCCACGTCCATGCCGAAGGAGTCTTCGCTGAAACGCACGATGTACTGGCCGGTCTTGCGGTTGAGGCCGACAAAACCGTGAAGCTGGTCGGCGGCCTGGCAGATAAGCTCGGAGGTGATGCGCATGGTAAACCTCACTGAAAAGTCCCACAGGGACTGGAAAGATGGTTTACACGCGTGGCGGAAAGTACTGCCCTCTTACGGGGCGGTTTGCGGCAAGAGTACTGCAAAGCCGCGCAAAAAAACCCAGAAAATTGGCGCGTGCGCACGTTAATGTCGGTTTGGTGATAGCGCCTTTCGTTATCAATTGTTAAAAAGGAGGCCTTCTCAAAGCTATCTCCACGAAAGGACTCCGCATATGCCTGTCACGTTTACCAACGGCCCGGTGCCCGCCACTATAGGGAGCGCCTTGCTGCTCGCCCTGATGCTCGGCCTTGGCCAGGCGCAGGCTGCCGACCCGATCAGCCCGGCTGAATTGGCAACTAACGAAGGCATTCCCTACCCTGCCGTGATCGCCCACCGTGGTGCGTCCTACGACGCCCCTGAGTCCACCGCTGCCGCCTACAAGGTCGCACGCGACCTGGGCGCCGACTACCTGGAGTTGGACCTGCAGCGCAGCAAGGACGGCGTACTGTTCGCCCTGCACGACAACAACCTGCAACGCACCACCGACGTGGCCACCAAGTTCCCCGAGCGCAAAGACGCCCCGGCCAACGAGTTCACCTGGAAAGAACTGCAAACCCTCGACGCCGGCAGTTGGTTCAACGCCGCCTACCCGGACCGCGCACGCCCCGGCTTCGTCGGCCTGAAGATCCTCAGCCTGGACGACATCATCAAGATCGCCGAAGGCAACCCGCAGCACAAACCGGGCTTGTACATCGAAACCAAAGAGCCCAAGCAATTCCCGGGCATCGAAGCCGACCTCAAAAACAAGCTGCTGGATAAAGGCTGGTTGAGCTCCGCCGGCTCCAAACTGGGCAAGAGCAACACCGGTGTCGGCCAGGGCAAGGGCCGCGTGGTGCTGCAAACCTTCGAAACGGCCAGCCTGAAAGAGCTGCAGAAAGAGATGCCGAACACCCCGAAAATCCTGCTGCTGTGGGTAGGTGAAGGCAGCATCGAGCCGAAATCCAAGCAAGCCTTCGCCGAATCCGGCGAACCGACCAAGGCGGCTTACTACGCCAAGCAAGCGCCGAAAGACGCCGCCGAGTTCGAAAAATGGGTCGACGAAGCCAAGAGCCTCGGCGCCATCGGCACCGGCCCGTCGGCGGAGCTGACCGCCCACGGCGACCAGAGCTACACCGACCTGGTGAAGCCTGAAATGAACACGCTGACCCACGACAAGGGCCTGCTGGTACACGTCTACACCGTGGATGAACCCGTGGACTTCGAGAAAGTGATGAAAAACGGCGTCGACGGCATCTTCACCAACCGCGCCGCCGAACTGCTGAAGTTCTACAAGCGCTGGCCGTCGTCCAGCGTGCAGGATTTGCTGAACGACCATAAGTACTGAATAAGTCAGTGTGCCATTAAGGATGAATTAAGTTGCGCTGGTTAATCTGGCGCCACTTAAACAGCTCACCAAAAAAGGATACACACCATGAAAACCTTGACCGCTCTGTTCGCCGCGACTGCCCTGACCCTGACCGCCGGCCTGGCCCAGGCCGATGTCCGCCCGGATCATATCGAAGGTCTGCTCAAGTCCGGTGCCGTAATGCCTTTCGAGAAACTCAACGCCGCCGCTGTGGCCAAACACGCAGGTGCCAAGATTACCGACACCGAGCTGGACCACAACAACAGCGGCGTGCTGGTCTACGAAGTTGAACTGACCGACACCGCCGGCAAGCGCTTTGAAGTGAAACTCGACGCCAAGACCGGCACCGTGCTGGAAGACAAACAAGACACCTGAGTAAAAACCTGAAAAAACGCGCCACCTTTGGGTGGCGCGTTTTTTTATGGCCGCCTGATCAAGCGCCCAGTCGCGCCGTCACCTCGTTCAACTCGCCGGACAAACCACGCAGATTCTGGCTCGCCGCTTCGGTGCGCTTCACGTTGTCGAGGTTGGCGGTGGCCACGGTGGTGATCTGGGTGATATTGCGCGAAATATCCTCGGCCACCGACGTCTGCTCCTCGGCCGCCGTGGCGATCTGGCGATTCATGTCGCGAATCGCTTCAATAGCCTGGGTGATGTGAGCGAGCATCGCGCCGGCCTGGGTGACTTTTTCCACGCTGTCATCGCTGCACGACTGGCCCGTGACAATCGCCTCGGCCGCATCGACTGCGCCGGTTTGCACGGCCTGGATAATCTGGTTGATCTCGATGATCGACGCCGCCGTGCGTTGCGCCAGGCTGCGCACTTCATCGGCCACCACCGCGAACCCACGCCCCGCCTCGCCAACCT
>NZ_JAKNRV010000418.1:0-4066 GCF_023072625.1 Pseudomonas emilianonis | reverse complement strand
GGAATGCCAAACACCTTCCAGAAACTCGACTGACGCGGCCTCATGCCTTGCCTGCCTTGCGTCTGACGACCCACAGGTAAACACCGCTGCCGAGCACGCTAGCCTAGAGGGTTGCGCAGTGGCTGGCGAGGGGGATTTTTGGGGTTCTTGAGGGCCTCATCGGGGGCAAGCCCCCTCCCACAGTTGACCGAGTTCTGCCTTTGAAATGCGGTCGAATGTGGGAGGGGGCTTGCCCCCGATGGCGTCCTCAAGCGCGCCGCTTGAACAACCCCCAAGCCCCAATGACCGCAGGAATCCCCAACCCGACCCAGCTCAGCGCATCCCACCACCCATCCCCCAGCAGCGCGGCAAACAAACCGGCCGCGCTGAGCAGGCCGATCCCCAGCGGAATGCCAAACACCTTCCAGAAACTCGACTGACGCGGCCTCATGCCTTGCCTGCCTTGCGTCTGACGACCCACAGGTAAACACCGCTGCCGAGCACGCTAGCCCAGAGGGTTGCGCAGTGGCTGGCGAGGGGGATTTTTGGGGTTCTTGAGGGCCTCATCGGGGGCAAGCCCCCTCCCACAGTTGACCGAGTTCTGCCTTTGAAATGCGGTCGAATGTGGGAGGGGGCTTGCCCCCGATGGCGTCCTCAAGCGCGCCGCTTGAACAACCCCCAAGCCCCAATGACCGCAGGAATCCCCAACCCGACCCAGCTCAGCGCATCCCACCACCCATCCCCCAGCAGCGCGGCAAACAACCCGGCCGTGCTGAGCAGGCCGATCCCCAGCGGAATGCCAAACACCTTCCAGAAACTCGACTGACGCGGCCTCATGCCTTGCCTGCCTTGCGTCTGACGACCCACAGGTAAACGCCGCTGCCGAGCACGATGATGGTCAGCCCATCCAGCACTGCCCAGAGGATTTTCATCGGCATGCCGCCGTAGTCGCCGAAATGCAGCGGCTGGGACATGCCCATGGCGTCCATGTACCACGGCCGTTTAGCGATGGCGGTGACGGCCAGCGTGCTGGCGTCGATCAGCACGGGGGTGAGCAGGTGCGCGGTCAGGTGGGTGCTGCCCTTCATGAATACGGCGTAATGGTACTCGCTGGAAAAGCGTGTGCCGGGAAAGGCGATGAAGTCCGGCTGCATGCCGGGCGCGGCCTCAGAGGCGATCTTGAGCAGATCGCTGGCCGGTGCGCGCTGGGTCAGCGGCGGGGCGTGCTTGTACGGTTCGACCATCGCGCTGAGGCTCTCGGTGCGCCAGGCGGCGATGATCAGATCGGCACAGGCGCTGATCACGCCGGTCACGCCGACCACCAGCGCCCAGGTCAGGGTGACCACGCCGATGAGGTTATGCAGGTCGAGCCAGCGCAGGCGGGTGGACTTGTCCTGGCGCACGGTGGCGAATTTCAAGCGGCGCATGAACGGCAGGTACAGCACCGTGCCCGAGACAATCGCGAGCACAAACAGAAGGCCCATGAACGCCAGCAGCCACTTGCCCGGCAGGCCGGCGAACATATCCACATGCAGGCGCAGCAGGAACAGCGTAAAGCCGCCGTTGGCCGACGGCATCGCGACCACTTCACCGGTGCGTGCATCGAGCATGAAGGTGTGGGAGGCGTTGGGTTCGGTGCCGGCGGTGGCGGCCATGATTGCGATCACGCCGTTTTTGTCGTCGTCGTCCCAGGCCAGGTACTGCATGGCTTCGCCGGGGCGATGGGCCTGGGCCTTGGCCACCAGTTGTTCAAGGTTCAGCAGTGGCGTATCGGCGGGCAGCTGCGCCAGTTGTGGCTCGTTGCCCAGCAGGTGATCGATCTCGTGGTGGAAAATCAACGGCAGGCCAGTGAGGGCGAGCAGCAGCAGGAACACCGTGCAGATCAGGCTGGCCCAGGTGTGGATAAAGGACCAGCGGCGGATGGTTGTGCTTTTCATGTTCTAGCCTTCGGACACGCCAAGGCCGCCCCTTGGGGCGGCCGGGTGGTTAACCCAGTCGGTTACCACTGGTAGGTGGCACTGGCGACGACGCTGCGTTGGTCGCCGAAGTAGCAGTAGCTGCCATCGCAGGTCGACAGGTAGTCCTTGTTGAACAGGTTGGTGGCGTTCAACTTCACCGAGGCACCCTTCAGGCTGTTGTCCAGGCGGCCCAGGTCGTAATGCACCGCGCCGTCGAACACCGTGTAGGCATTGGCCTTGCCCAGCCAGGTGTTGGCCTGGTCGCCATAGGTATTGCCGGTGTAACGGGCACCGAAGCCGATGCCGAAACCGTCGAGCACACCGCTGTGCCAGGTGTAATCGGTCCACAGCGAGGCTTGCTGATTGGGCATCAGTTGCAGGCGGTTGCCTTTGTAGATGCCTGTTTGCACCTCGGATTTGGCCAGGGTATAGGCGGCGATGACCTTGAGGTTCTCGGTCACGTCAGACACCGCTTCCAGCTCCAGGCCCTTGACCTTCACTTCGCCGGCCTGGTCGGTGATCGACTGGTTGCCCGAGCCGATTCGGGTCACCAGCACGTTTTTCTGGGTCAGGTCATAGACCGCCGCACTCAGCAGCGTCGTGGAGCCGGGCGGCTGGTACTTGATCCCCAGTTCCCATTGCTGGCCTTCGGTGGGCTTGTACGACTTGACCGGGTCGACGCTGGCGTTGCTCGCCGGCTGGAAGGATTCGGCGTAGGACAGGTACGGCACAAAGCCGGAATCGAACACATAGCTCAGCGCCGCGTTGCCGCTGAAATTCTTGCTGCGATCCGTGTTGGTCGCATCCAGTTTGTTGAAGTAGGTGGTGCCCTGGTGCACCCAGTCTTCGCGTCCGCCGAGGGTCAGGCGCCAGTTGTCCAGGGCCATCTGGTCTTGCGCGTAGAGGCCGGTCTGTACGGTTTTCTGGTTGTAGTCGTAATACGCATCGCCGGTCGGGCGGACCGTGGGCACGGTGTTGACCGGGTTGAAAATGTTGATGCTCGACGCCGTACCGTAGATCGTCCGGAAGGAGGTATCGGTGCGCTGGTGATCCAGGCCGAGCAACACGGTGTGGGTCACGTCGCCGGTGGCGAAGTCAGCCTGGAAGTGGTTGTCCAGCGCAAGCTGACCGATGTTCTCGTCAACGTTGGTGGTCGAGCGCGTGATGGTGCCTGTCGCGTCAGCCGGGGAGTAGGCATAGGAACCCACGGTCAGTTGCTGGAACGACAACTGCGACTTGGTGTAGCGCAGGTTCTGCTTGAACTGCCAGGTGTCGTTGAAGCGATGCTCGAAGGCATAGCCCAGTGCGTAGTAGGTGCGGTCGTAGAACTCGTAGTCCGGATCGCCGAGGTTCTTGTGGTGGGAGATTTCGCCCAGCGGCGATTTGATCTTGGTGCCCTGGATCGGCAGGAACTGGCTGGTGGTGCCGGTATCGTCGCGGGTGAACTGCGAGAGCAGGGTCAGCTGGGTGTCGGTGTCGATGTTCCAGGTCAGGCTGGGAGCGATGTTGTAGCGCTTGTTGTCGATATGGTCGACCTGGGTGCCGGCATCCCGTACCACGCCGCTGACGCCGTAAAGGAACTGGCCTTCATCATCGACCTTGCCGGTGCTGGCGAAATTGATCTGGCGATAGTTGTCACTGCCGTATTGCACTTGAATGGCATGGCTCGATTCCGCGCTGGGACGCCGGCTGACCATGTCCAGCAGGCCGCCCGGCGGTGTCTGGCCATACACCGACGACGCCGGGCCGCGCAGCAGGGCGATGCGGTCGAGGTTCCAGGTTTCGGCTTTCGGGTTGGCGTACACGCCGCGTGGCAACGGCAGACCGTCGAGGAATTGGGTGGGCTCGAAGCCACGCACGCGCATCCAGTCGTAGCGGGTGTCGCTGCCGTAGCTGGCGGACACGATGCCGGGCATGTATTTGACCGCGTCATCCAGGTTCTGCACGTTGCGGTCCTGCATCTGCTCGCGGGTGGCGACGGAGATCGAGCGCGGCGCTTCGACCAGCGCGGTGTCGGTCTTGGTGCCGGCGGCGGTACGCGTCGCCAGGTAGCCTTGCACCGGGCCCCAGGCACTTTCAGCGTTGCCCTGGGCAACGATGTGGGTCTGCGGCAACGCCACGACCCCTTC
>NZ_JAKNRV010000417.1:0-4081 GCF_023072625.1 Pseudomonas emilianonis | reverse complement strand
GAGACCCGTCACTTCGGCCAGGCGGCAGCGCGTTGCCATATCACCCATCGACCGCACGAAATACTGCGCAGCACCGGCGCGGTCGCCGAGGTCCAGCGCCTCGACGGCGTTGAACACCGAGAACAGGCTGCGCGCCAAGCCGATCGGTAACATGATCTTGACCGGCAGCACCATGGACAGGACGTCGAAGGCCACCGTGGCCACGTTCAGGCCGGTTTCGACGTTGACTTGCTGGGTGCTCTTCGATTGCGCCCCGGCGTCGTTGATCGCGAAGTTCGCTTCGACCTCATAAGCATCCTCGAAGACATTGTTGGCAATCCGGCTCATGCTCACCATCGACACGTCGCCGCGCCCCCGGAGCACCGCCCGGACCTGAGGCTCAAACACCCGCTCCACGCGCGCCAGCAAGTAGTCGCGCCAACTGCTGTTCATGATGAAGTCACTGATCAAACGGTCTTTGGCGTACTCATGGAAAACGCGACCGTCCGGCGCCTGAGGGGTGTACACCACGATCGAGCCGACCCCGACGGCAGCCGTGCCGAACAGCAGTACCCCGCGCACACGCTGACCGCGCAGTTTCAAGTGCTGCACAAGAATCCGGTGCCCTTCGACGTGCTCGCGCCGATCACTGTCGACGGGAGCGTCGAGCACCGCCCGCACCCAATTGAACCCACGGGCCAGGCGGTCCGGCAGAAAATCGCCGTTGATCTTGGCCTCGATGGCGTCGAGTCGCAGTTGCCGCAGCATGACCTGGCCGTAGGTGTGTTTCAGCGCCAGAGCACTCGGCGATGTGATGAGACGGTCCTTCAGAAAGCTCTCATAACCTTGTCCGACGTTGACCGTGCGCACCAGGTCCTTGACCTGTTGCAGGGTCAGCCCGTCGTAGACCGGGGCAGGCTCTAGATCTTCAGGGAGCAAGGCCTCGTCAGGCTTTTTGCGGGTGTTTTCACTGAGCCTGGAAAAGTGCGTGAAGTTAAAGTCCAGCCCGCCGACATTCTCCAGAGACAGCGCGGTCAGCGTGCGGCTTCGTTGCTGAAACAACGGCGTACCGGGCTCGCGGGGCGCGGGAGCAGGCGCGCCCGGGACGACAATCGTCGAAGGAATGTAGGGTTCTTTGGTATGGACGAGGACATCGTCGGGGTCAATGTCCAGCGCATAGTCAGCATTGAGGCGGATGCGCAACTGTGCGTTGGCGTAGGCCAGCAAGGCCGGTTTATCGCTGAATTGCGCCAGCGACGGTAATCCCTCGGCATCCGGCAGGCTCGATAACAGGTCCCAGTAGTTCGCCATCGCGACCCGCCATGCGTCTTTATCGGCGGGGGACGCGTCATGGAGAAACGTTCTGATGTGCGCCTGCCCGCGCTTGATTTCGCGGCCCCACAACACCCCGCGGGCACTGAAGAGGCGGCCGGGGTCCGTCACCCGGTCCAACACCTGCGGCAACTCGGTCATCTCGGTGTGTTCACCCAGCGACTGGTAGCGGGTAAGGGTTGAAGTGAAGTTGTCCAACATCAACCGGCATTGCGACTCGACACTCTCGTCGAACGGCGAATCGAGCTGTTCGTGGTAGACCACCTGCCCCGCGTTCTTCATCTGCCGATGCAGCGCCAAGCCTCGCGCCTGGTCCGCCGCAGCCAGTCCATCGAGCACGGCGGCAAATTCGACGGGGTGGTTCAAGCGCCGGTGCAGCTCCCGATCCAGACTGGCCAGGGAGTCAAATGCCTCAAGGCCGAAGTCCGGTAGAAACAGCAACACCGTGCCGACGTTCATGCTCGGCTCGACAGGCCGCACCCGGACCGGTTTGACCGCCCCCACCGCCCTCACCACGGCGTGTTCCGGGTCCCGGGACGTCAGCACAAAAGCCCCGCGTAAGGTCAGATCCGCAGCGCCGATTGCCCCCTTGAGGGCAACCCCATAGACACACGGCCGGTCAGTGCGCAGTGCCTGTCGTGCCTGGGCGTCCGGGTGACGCAACACCAGGGCGAACAGGTCCTGGTCGGCGGGGCTGAGCAAGCGGTCAGCAGCGAGCAGCGCCACTTCGGCTTTCAACAGTTCGATACGGGTTTGCACCCACCATTGTTTCTGCGTGCGCGCATCGGTCAGGCTGCGCGCGCGCGTCCAGTAGGCTTGCACAAAGGCGCTGTAATCAGTGCCCAGCCCACCGGCCAGGCGGTTGAGGAACTTATCCAGCCCGGCCGGGGTGATGCCGCTCAAGGGCAACAGTGCTTCGCCAGTCGC
Organism: Pseudomonas emilianonis; assembly: GCF_023072625.1. Classification (NCBI taxonomy): domain Bacteria; kingdom Pseudomonadati; phylum Pseudomonadota; class Gammaproteobacteria; order Pseudomonadales; family Pseudomonadaceae; genus Pseudomonas; species Pseudomonas emilianonis. The sequence goes on along the minus strand of NZ_JAKNRV010000417.1, from coordinate 1,843 downwards.
CGGTAGCCGGAACAGGGTCGCCATGCGACTCGCATACGTCGATGGCTGGTTAGCCACGATACGTTGCACCACCGCATCGAACAGCGTGGGCAGCAACTCGGCATCGGTGGAAGGCTGCGCCTCAGACGTCGTGGGAGAGATGGTTGCCTCGGGCAGTCGGATGAAGCCGTGACGCACATCGAGGCTGGGCGTCAAGGTTGGGAACGCTTGCTCGAACGCATGCTGCACAAATGAATGGAACGTCGGTGGCGAATGAAACTGCTCAGCGAGTTGGCGATTGAGCGCCATTAACTGTTCGCGCAACGCGACCTGTAGCGGTGCGTCTTTGACAGTCAGCGGTGCAGGTAACAATGAATCAGACGGCATGGTGGCCTCTCGAATAGGAAACGTAGCGGACCATCGTGCCTGCGCCCCCCTTCTGCCATGCGCTACATAGCTACGCGCCGACGCACACGCCGTCGATCGGCGGCCAAGGTTTACATGCCCTGCACCCCAGGTAGAATGGCGCCTTTCCCCTGTCACCCGAGCAGACTTCATGGCGTTGCCGACCCTTCGCATCATTGGTTTCATCATCGGCATCTTCCTGATCACCCTCGCGATCGCCATGGTCGTGCCGATGGCCATCCTGGTGCTCTTCGAACGCACCAGCGACCTGCCGTCGTTCCTGTGGGCTAGCCTGATTACCTTTATCGCCGGCCTGGCCCTGGTGATTCCGGGTCGCCCGGAACATATCCACCTGCGCCCCCGGGACATGTACCTGCTGACGGTGAGCAGTTGGGTGGTGGTGTGTATCTTCGCCGCGCTGCCGTTTTTCCTGACCCAGAACATCAGCTACACCGACTCGTTTTTTGAAAGCATGTCTGGCATCACCGCCACCGGTTCCACGGTGTTGAGCGGGCTGGACACCCTGTCGCCCGGCATTTTGATGTGGCGTTCGCTGCTGCACTGGCTCGGCGGTATCGGCTTTATCGGCATGGCGGTGGCGATCCTGCCGCTGCTGCGCATTGGTGGCATGCGCCTGTTCCAGACCGAGTCCTCGGACCGTTCGGAAAAGGTCATGCCGCGCTCGCACATGGTGGCGCGGCTGATCGTGGCGGCGTATGTGGGCATCACCATCCTCGGCAGCCTGGCGTTCTGGTGGGCCGGGATGGGCTTGTTCGATGCGATCAACCATGCGATGTCGGCGATTTCCACCGGTGGGTTTTCCACCTCCGATGAGTCCCTGGCGCACTGGAAACAACCGGCGGTGCATTGGGTGGCGGTGGTGGTGATGATCCTCGGCAGCCTGCCGTTCACCCTGTATGTCGCCACCTTGCGCGGCAACCGTCGGGCGTTGATCAAGGATCAGCAGGTGCAGGGTTTGCTCGCGTTGCTGGTGGTGACCTGGATGGTACTCGGCACCTGGTATTGGTGGACCACCAACCTGCATTGGCTGGATGCGCTGCGCCATGTGGCGCTGAACGTGACGTCGGTGGTGACGACGACCGGTTTTGCACTTGGGGACTACAGCCTGTGGGGCAACTTCTCACTGATGCTATTTTTCTACCTGGGCTTTATCGGCGGTTGCTCGGGTTCAACGGCCGGCGGGATCAAGATCTTCCGCTTCCAGGTCGCCTATATCCTGCTCAAGGCCAACTTGAACCAACTGATTCACCCGCGCGCGGTGATCAAGCAGAAGTACAACGGCCACCGCCTCGACGAAGAGATCGTGCGTTCGATCCTGACGTTCTCGTTTTTCTTCGCCATCACCATCAGCATGATCGCCCTGGCCTTGTCGCTGCTCGGCCTGGACTGGATGACCGCGCTGACCGGCGCCGCCAGCACGGTGTCCGGTGTCGGCCCG
>NZ_JAKNRV010000416.1:0-4086 GCF_023072625.1 Pseudomonas emilianonis | reverse complement strand
CGGCCCGGCAAACGGTTGAGCGGGCGCGTCGCCAAGTGGCCGAGCTGGTCGGTGCCGAGCCGGAGCAGATCGTCTGGACGTCCGGCGCGACCGAGTCCAACAACCTCGCGATCAAGGGTGTGAATCACTCATGTGTGCGCTCGTCTTTACTGCAGGCCGGAGAGGCCAAGGGCGGGGTCGATTCCATCGAGTGCGGCGGCCAGTGCCTTGGCCTTGTCGGCGATCTGCTTGCGCTGATCGGCGGTAACACTGTCGTAGCGGCTGAATTGGCCGTCGACTTTCAAACCATTGAGCTGCGTCTCGAACGCTGCAAGGGCCGTATCGATGTTCGGCAACAGGTCGGCGGCGGACTTGCTCAGCAGCGGACGCATCAGGTCCACGACCTTGCGCGCAGCGTCCAGGTTGGCGGCGAAACCGTTCAGGTCGATATGGCTGTAGCGTTCTTCTTCACCACTGGCGGCGCGCACGTCGGCCAGGCTGTTGAGGTTGCGCACCACGATGCTCACCAGCTGCTCCGGTGGCAGCGACTGCGCCAGCAACTGTTGCTTGAGGCTGCTGACGTCGTTCACCAGGCGCTGCGCCAGCGGGGCCAGGCCATCGAGGCTGCGTTGCTGGAACAGGCTGTATTCGAGGCGGTGGAAGCCGCTGAAGGCGGGGTCCTGCTCACGCTTTTCGAAATAATCGGCGCGGGCGTTGATCGCGTTATCCAGTTCCGCCAGGCGTTGCGACGCTGCGGCGAGGCGCTGGTAAGCCTCGCGGGCCGGCACGTACAGCGCCTGGGCCTGGGCCAGGTCACCGGCGTCGATCGCTTGTTGCAAGGCGGTCACGGCCTTGATCAGTGCGCTGGCCTGGGTGCTCAGGTACACACGAAATTCCGACAACGGACCGATAAACGCCACCATCGACGGCTTGGCCTTGGCTTGGGCGTCGGATTCAGCCGTGGGCGTCACATGCAGGGTGCCGCGCGGGTTGCTTAACAGGCCGCAGGTGATTGCATAGTCGCCGGGCAACAGCTTGGCATTGATCACCTGGCTCAGGCCCGGCGCGATGTTTTCGCGCTCTTCGAGCACCAGCACGCCGTCGAGGATTTCCCATTCCACCGCGCGGTCGGAGCGGTTGATGATGCGAAAGCTCGCGCGCCCGGCTGGAACGCTCAGCGTGTTGGGTTCGCAGGCGTGGCCATGAATGGTCACAACGATTTCATCGTGATGGGTCTGGCGCTTGGCGGCGGCCATCTGCGAGGCGTAGTAGAACAGGCCACCGGCGGCGATCATCACGACCACCGAGCCGGCCACCGCCCAACGCAAGGCGCGGGGCGGCGAGGCCGGTTGAGGAGTTGGGTTGGACAAGAGACAGTCCTTACTGGTGAGAAACGGAAGAGGGCGCGGCGACCGGCTTGGCGGGCGCTGCAGGCAGGAAGAACATCACCAGGGCCACCACCAGGTAGATCAGGTAGGCACCCAGGGCGCTGACGGTCGGCGCGTCCTGATAGCCGAACATCCCGGCCAGCACCGAACCTATCGGGCCGTCCATCGGCAACGTGGCGCTGACATCGAACAGCACGGTTTGCAGGTGGTTCCACACGCCGGCTTCGTGCAGGGCCTGCACTGAATTGGCGAGGATGCCGGCGGCCACCACCAGGATGAACAGGCCGGTCCAGCGGAAAAACGCGCCGAGGTTCAGGCGCATGCTGCCGCTGTAGATCAGGAACCCAACGATGATCGCCAGCACCAAGCCGAGCAGGGCACCCAGCGGGGCGCCGGGGCCTTCACTCTGCTGGAACACCGCCAACAGGAAGAACACGGTTTCCAGGCCTTCGCGGGCCACGGCGAAAAACACCATCAGGATCAGTGCGGCGACCTGATGCCGCGAGCCGGCCAGGGCATGGTCGAGGGATTCGTGCAGCGAATGCTTGATCGACCGCGCGACCTTGCGCATCCAGAACACCATGGAACTGAGAATGCCCACGGCGACCAGGCCGACCACGCCTTCGAACAATTCCTGCTGTTTTTGCGGGAATTCGGCACTCATCAGTTCCAGGCCGCCGCCGACCAGCAGGGCCAGCGCGGCGGCGAGGAAGACGCCGATCCACACGGCGGGCATCCACTGGCCACGGCCGGTTTGTTGCAAGTAACTGGCAATGATGCCAACGATCAGTGCGGCTTCAATGCCTTCGCGCAACATAATGAGAAAGGGAACAAGCATTCGGCACCGAAGGGTAACTGGACAGGAAGCGAATTTGTAACATAATGATACTCATTGCTAAACAAGAAACATTAGCCTTTGCTGAACGGCGGCTGAACGGTGGTGGCAAAGCTCAAGCGCCCTTATGATGCACGCCACCTTTTGTGCCGTTGGATTGCCCCACACCCATGTCGGAAAAAGACACCATCTCCATCCATCTGGTGCGCGAAGCGCTGTTGCAGAGCTGCGCGCCGGGGGCGGCGACCATTGAGGCGTTGAGCAAGGTGGGCATTGCCCCCGAGCTGCTGCTGCAGCCCGGCGCACGTATCTCGGCCACGACCTACGCGCGGCTGTGGCGCTTGTTGGCGCGGCGCCTGGACGATGAGTTTTTTGGCATGGACCTGCGCCCGCTCAAGTCTGGCAGCCTGGCGTATCTGTGTCGGGTGGCCATGGCCCAACCGACGGTGGCGGCCGGGCTGGAAACCGGCTTGGCGTTCCTGTCATTGATGTTCGAGCATTTACCTGCCCAACTGGTGCGCCAGCAAAGCCTGGCGGAAATCGTGCTGCTCGAAACCGAGTCCGACCCGCGCCGGGCGTTCAGTTATTTCACTTATTGGATGATCGTCCATGGCGTCGCCTGTTGGCTGGCGGGGCGGCGTATACCGATCCTGGCCATCGAACTGCGCTGCCCACAGCCGGATTTTTGTGACGATTACCGGGTGATGTTCTCCGACAACCTGCGTTTTGACCGGCCGCGCACCCGCATGATTTTCTCCGCCGATTGCCTCGATCTGCCGATCAAGCGCAGTGCCGAAGAACTCAAGCGTTTCCTTGGCCACGCGCCGGCCAACATCCTGGTCAAATACCGCGACCCCGACAGCCTGGCCACCCGCATCAAGCACGACCTGCGCCAGATGCCGCCCGACACCTGGCCGGAAACCGACGGCCTGGCCGCCCGCCTGTGCATCTCCGCCTCGACCCTACGCCGCCGCCTGGCGGAAGAGGGGCAAACGTATCAAGGGCTCAAGGACAGCGTGCGTAAGGAGTTGGCCATCGTCTGGCTGGCCGAGCCGCAGATCAGCTTTGCTGAAATCGCTACGCGACTGGGATTCGCCGATGCCAGTTCGTTCTACAAGGCGTTTCGCAAATGGGCGGGGTCGAATCCCGGGCACTATCGTAGTTTGATTTTGAACGAGACAGATCGTCTGTGATGGAGTGGGTGTGCGGGATTAGGACGTTGGCACCCTGTATAAAAAGAGCCAAACTCAGGCACGCTCCTCTATCGAGAGATCACTTCGAGAAGAATTAACAAAAAATGCCAGTGCATTGACTGCATGATTGGCAGCGAACATGCCCTGAACATATTCGGGGATGCCTTGTGAACACTTCACGTTGGGATGGTTTTCAAGACACGAAAGGTAATCTTCTAACTTTTCGTTAAATAAGGCGATTGCATTGTATTTCACGGCAGTTTCAGCTTGCTGGCCGTTGGCGTCAGAAGTGCCAAGGCCAGAGATGAACATATGGAACAAGGAGTTTTTTACATCAGATGGTGCTAGTGACCTTCGTGTCAGTTGCATTACATGCAGTCATGTTATTTAACAAAAACAGTCAGTTGAAGTAGCTGTTGGGAAGTGTCTGACAGCGATTGGTGGGCGAGAGGTAGTTCATTTCCCAAATTGATCTACGGTGCGCGAATACACCGGGTAAATCCGCGACAGCGCTTGAGCCGTTAATTAGATTACGACGCCATCTTCATTCAATCAGGAATGCATGTATGGCAAGCAATATGCCCACATCAACCGGCTCCCTTCGCCCACTGCTGCTGAGAGGTTTTTAATGTCTCAGCCCTACGCGTTCATTAATGACTGGCAACAAACCTCAGTTGAACTCAAGGCAAGA
>NZ_JAKNRV010000415.1:0-4151 GCF_023072625.1 Pseudomonas emilianonis | reverse complement strand
GCCGTGTTGCTGCTGTCGGCCGCGCTGTGCATCGGTATTTATCGCCGGCGCCTGCCAGAACAACCCTACCCGGACAACCTGCTGGTCAAGATTGGCCGTCGCACCCTGCGCCTGCCCGGTCGGCGCCCAGCGCATCAACCTGCGTGTGGTGGACGGTGAGCGTCTCGGCCTGTCGGTCGACGAAACCACCACCCAGGCCGATATCGAAACCTTGTGGGCACTCTTCGCCGACGGTAACGCCCTGCCGAACTTCGCCGCCAAGGTTGAAGGCAGCCTGCCGGCCGCGCTGCTGCGTCAGTCGCCGATCCTCAGCCACCCGGTGTTCAACCGTTATCACTCCGAAACCGAGCTGATGCGCTACCTGCGCAAGCTGGCCGACAAGGACCTGGCGCTGGACCGCACCATGATCCCGCTGGGCTCCTGCACCATGAAGCTCAACGCCGCCAGCGAAATGATCCCGGTGACCTGGGCCGAGTTCGGTGCGCTGCACCCGTTCGCCCCAGCCGAGCAAAGCGCCGGCTACCTGCAACTGACCACCGAGCTGGAAGCCATGCTCTGCGCGGCCACCGGGTATGACGCGATCTCGCTGCAACCGAACGCCGGTTCCCAGGGTGAATACGCAGGCATGCTGGCGATTCGTGCCTATCACCAGAGCCGTGGCGATGAGCGCCGCGACATCTGCCTGATCCCGTCATCGGCCCACGGCACCAACCCGGCCACCGCCCACATGGCCGGCATGCGTGTGGTGGTGACCGCCTGCGACACCCGAGGCAACGTCGACATCGAAGACCTGCGCGCCAAAGCCATCGAGCACCGCGACCACCTCGCTGCGCTGATGATCACCTACCCGTCGACCCACGGCGTGTTCGAAGAAGGTATCCGCGAGATCTGCGGGATCATTCACGACAACGGCGGCCAGGTGTACATCGACGGCGCCAACATGAACGCCATGGTTGGCCTGTGCGCGCCGGGCAAGTTCGGCGGCGACGTGTCCCACCTGAACCTGCACAAGACCTTCTGCATCCCGCACGGCGGTGGCGGCCCGGGCGTTGGCCCGATCGGCGTCAAATCGCACCTGAGCCCATTCCTGCCCGGCCACGCGACCATGGCACACAAGGAAGGCGCGGTGTGCGCGGCACCGTTCGGCAGCGCAAGCATCCTGCCGATCACCTGGATGTACATCAGCATGATGGGCGGCGCGGGCCTCAAGCGCGCTTCGCAGTTGGCGATCCTGAATGCCAACTACATTTCCCGTCGCCTGGAAGAGCACTACCCGGTGCTCTACACCGGCAGCAACGGCTTGGTGGCGCATGAATGCATCCTCGACCTGCGCCCGTTGAAAGACAGCAGCGGCATCAGCGTAGATGACGTGGCCAAGCGCCTGATCGACTTCGGGTTCCACGCGCCGACCATGTCGTTCCCGGTGGCCGGCACCTTGATGATCGAGCCGACCGAAAGCGAATCCAAGGAAGAACTGGACCGCTTCTGCGACGCGATGATCGCCATCCGCGAAGAAATCCGCGCAGTCGAAAACGGCACCTTGGACAAGGACGACAACCCCCTGAAAAACGCCCCGCACACAGCCGCAGAACTGGTGGGCGAATGGAGCCACCCTTACAGCCGTGAACAAGCGGTGTACCCGGTGGCGTCGTTGATCGACGGCAAGTACTGGCCGCCGGTTGGCCGGGTCGACAACGTGTTCGGCGATCGCAACCTGGTGTGTGCGTGCCCTTCAATCGAGAGCTACGCATAACCTGAAGACGCACTCGATCAACAATGTGGGAGGGGGCTTGCCCCCGATAGCGGTGGATCAGTTATCTATTGATCGACTGACACACCGCCATCGGGGGCAAGCCCCCTCCCACACTTTGATCGGGTACACCCGACACCTAATAAGAAACCGGAGAACAACCCATGGCTTTAAGCGTGTTCGACCTGTTCAAGATTGGCATCGGCCCCTCCAGCTCCCACACCGTCGGCCCGATGCGCGCCGCCGCCCGCTTTGTCGAGGGGTTGCGCCGTGACGACCTGCTGAGCGCCACCACCTGCGTCAAGGTGGAACTCTATGGCTCACTCGGCGCTACCGGCAAAGGCCACGGCAGCGACAAGGCCGTGCTGCTAGGCCTGGAAGGCGAACACCCGGACACCGTGAACACAGAAACCATCGCCGCGCGCCTGGCACAGATGCGCAGCGACGGCCGCTTGAACCTGCTCGGCGAACACAGCATTGCGTTCAACGAGAAAGAACACCTGGCGATGATTCGCAAACCCCTCGCCTATCACCCCAACGGCATGATCTTTCGCGCCTTTGACGCCGCCGGTATCCAGATCCGCAGCCGCGAGTACTACTCGGTGGGCGGCGGTTTTGTGGTGGATGAAGACGCCGCCGGCGCCGACCGGATCGTCGAAGACGCCACCCCCCTGACCTTCCCGTTCAAGAGCGCCAAGGACTTGCTCGGTCATTGCGCCACCTACGGGCTGTCCATCAGCCAAGTGATGCTGACCAATGAAAGTGCCTGGCGCCCCGAAGCCGAAACCCGCAACGGTCTGCTGAAGATCTGGCAGGTGATGCAGGACTGTGTGGACGCCGGCTGTCGCAACGAAGGGATCTTGCCGGGAGGCTTGAAGGTCAAGCGTCGTGCCGCTGCCCTGCATCGCCAGCTATGCAAGAACCCTGAGTCAGCCCTGCGCGACCCGTTGTCGGTACTCGATTGGGTCAACCTGTACGCGCTGGCGGTCAACGAAGAAAACGCCAATGGCGGGCGCGTGGTTACGGCGCCCACCAACGGTGCCGCCGGGATTGTGCCGGCAGTGCTGCATTACTACATGCGCTTTATCCCCGGCGCGAATGAAGACGGCGTGGTGCGCTTTCTGCTCACCGCCGCCGCCATCGGAATTCTGTACAAGGAAAACGCATCAATCTCCGGCGCCGAAGTTGGCTGCCAGGGTGAAGTCGGCGTGGCCTGCTCGATGGCCGCCGGTGCGCTGTGCGAAGTATTGGGCGGCAGCGTGTCCCAGGTGGAAAACGCCGCCGAGATCGGCATGGAACACAACCTCGGCCTGACGTGCGACCCGATTGGCGGCCTGGTGCAAGTGCCGTGCATCGAGCGCAATGCCATGGGCTCGGTCAAAGCCATCAATGCAGTGCGCATGGCCTTGCGCGGCGATGGGCAGCATTTTGTGTCCCTCGACAAGGTCATCCGCACCATGCGCCAGACCGGCGCCGATATGAAAAGCAAATACAAAGAAACCGCCCGTGGCGGTTTGGCGGTCAACATTATCGAGTGCTGACGCTTAGACGCGCGTCCGCACGTTTTTCAGGAGCTGAATATGTCCACCGAAACCCTGTTGAAAACCCCATTGCACGCGCTGCACATCGAACTCGGCGCGCGCATGGTGCCCTTCGCCGGCTACGACATGCCGGTGCAATACCCATTGGGCGTGATGAAAGAACACCTGCACACCCGTGATCAGGCCGGGCTGTTCGACGTGTCCCACATGGGCCAGATCCGCCTGACCGGCGCCAATGCCGCCAAGGCCCTGGAAACCCTGGTGCCGGTGGATATCATCGACCTGCCGGTTGGCATGCAGCGCTACGCCATGTTCACCAATGACCAGGGCGGCATTCTCGACGACCTGATGGTGGCCAACCTGGGTAACGACGAACTGTTCCTGGTGGTCAACGCAGCCTGCAAGGACCAGGACCTGGAGCACCTGCGCGCCAAAATTGGCGACCTGTGCACCATCGAGCCGTTGTTCGAAGAACGCGCCCTGCTCGCCCTGCAAGGCCCTGCAGCCGTGAAAGTACTGGCGCGCCTGGCCCCTGAAGTGAGCAAGATGACCTTCATGCAATTCGCGTCCCTGCGCCTGCTGGGTGTGGACTGCTACGTCAGCCGCTCCGGCTACACCGGTGAAGACGGCTTTGAAATCTCGGTGCCCGCCGCCCACGCCGAAAGCCTGGCCCGCAGCCTGCTGGCCGAGACCGAAGTCCAGGCCATTGGCCTGGGCGCCCGCGACTCGCTGCGCCTGGAAGCCGGCCTGTGCCTGTACGGCCACGATATGAACACCGACACCACCCCGATCGAAGCCAGCCTGCTGTGGGCAATCTCCAAGGCCCATCGCGCTGACGGCGCACGTGCCGGCGGCTTTCC
>NZ_JAKNRV010000414.1:0-2500 GCF_023072625.1 Pseudomonas emilianonis | reverse complement strand
CCGTTCGCTCGCCACTACTAAGGGAATCTCGGTTGATTTCTTTTCCTCAGGGTACTTAGATGTTTCAGTTCCCCTGGTTCGCCCCTTACACCTATGTATTCAGTGTAAGGTAACCATCTTATGATGGCTGGGTTCCCCCATTCAGACATCTCCGGATCAAAGTCTGTTTGCCGACTCCCCGAAGCTTTTCGCAGGCTACCACGTCTTTCATCGCCTCTGACTGCCAAGGCATCCACCGTATGCGCTTCTTCACTTGACCATATAACCCCAAGCAATCTGGTTATACTGTGAAGACGACATTCGCCGAAAATTCGATAATACTCAATTAAGAGCAACTCACAAATTTTACCTTAGCCTGATCCGTTACCAGTGAAAGTAACGTTCAGTCTATCTTTCTATCACATACCCAAATTTTTAAAGAACGATCTAATCAAAGACTAGAAATCAACATTCACCATCATCACGATGGAATGCTCATTTCTAAGCTCTCAAACTTCAGAAGCAGTAGTGGTGGAGCCAAACGGGATCGAACCGTTGACCTCCTGCGTGCAAGGCAGGCGCTCTCCCAGCTGAGCTATGGCCCCGTATTTCTACAGGTTCCCACACAAAATTGGTGGGTCTGGGCAGATTCGAACTGCCGACCTCACCCTTATCAGGGGTGCGCTCTAACCAACTGAGCTACAGACCCAATTTCGGGCTGCTTCTTTATCGTCTTCTTCAATGAATCAAGCAATTCGTGTGGGAACTTATGGAGCAGCTGATGTCGTCGATTAAGGAGGTGATCCAGCCGCAGGTTCCCCTACGGCTACCTTGTTACGACTTCACCCCAGTCATGAATCACACCGTGGTAACCGTCCTCCCGAAGGTTAGACTAGCTACTTCTGGTGCAACCCACTCCCATGGTGTGACGGGCGGTGTGTACAAGGCCCGGGAACGTATTCACCGCGACATTCTGATTCGCGATTACTAGCGATTCCGACTTCACGCAGTCGAGTTGCAGACTGCGATCCGGACTACGATCGGTTTTCTGGGATTAGCTCCACCTCGCGGCTTGGCAACCCTCTGTACCGACCATTGTAGCACGTGTGTAGCCCAGGCCGTAAGGGCCATGATGACTTGACGTCATCCCCACCTTCCTCCGGTTTGTCACCGGCAGTCTCCTTAGAGTGCCCACCATTACGTGCTGGTAACTAAGGACAAGGGTTGCGCTCGTTACGGGACTTAACCCAACATCTCACGACACGAGCTGACGACAGCCATGCAGCACCTGTCTCAATGTTCCCGAAGGCACCAATCTATCTCTAGAAAGTTCATTGGATGTCAAGGCCTGGTAAGGTTCTTCGCGTTGCTTCGAATTAAACCACATGCTCCACCGCTTGTGCGGGCCCCCGTCAATTCATTTGAGTTTTAACCTTGCGGCCGTACTCCCCAGGCGGTCAACTTAATGCGTTAGCTGCGCCACTAAGAGCTCAAGGCTCCCAACGGCTAGTTGACATCGTTTACGGCGTGGACTACCAGGGTATCTAATCCTGTTTGCTCCCCACGCTTTCGCACCTCAGTGTCAGTATCAGTCCAGGTGGTCGCCTTCGCCACTGGTGTTCCTTCCTATATCTACGCATTTCACCGCTACACAGGAAATTCCACCACCCTCTACCATACTCTAGTCAGTCAGTTTTGAATGCAGTTCCCAGGTTGAGCCCGGGGATTTCACATCCAACTTAACTAACCACCTACGCGCGCTTTACGCCCAGTAATTCCGATTAACGCTTGCACCCTCTGTATTACCGCGGCTGCTGGCACAGAGTTAGCCGGTGCTTATTCTGTCGGTAACGTCAAAACAATCACGTATTAGGTAACTGCCCTTCCTCCCAACTTAAAGTGCTTTACAATCCGAAGACCTTCTTCACACACGCGGCATGGCTGGATCAGGCTTTCGCCCATTGTCCAATATTCCCCACTGCTGCCTCCCGTAGGAGTCTGGACCGTGTCTCAGTTCCAGTGTGACTGATCATCCTCTCAGACCAGTTACGGATCGTTGCCTTGGTGAGCCATTACCTCACCAACTAGCTAATCCGACCTAGGCTCATCTGATAGCGCAAGGCCCGAAGGTCCCCTGCTTTCTCCCGTAGGACGTATGCGGTATTAGCGTCCGTTTCCGAACGTTATCCCCCACTACCAGGCAGATTCCTAGGCATTACTCACCCGTCCGCCGCTCTCAAGAGAAGCAAGCTTCTCTCTACCGCTCGACTTGCATGTGTTAGGCCTGCCGCCAGCGTTCAATCTGAGCCATGATCAAACTCTTCAGTTCAAACATCTTTGGGTTTTTAAGAAACCCTAAACTTGGCTCAGCAATCGTTGGTTACATCTTTGATTTCTCGCGGAGTAACTTGTGATGCTGATAATCTTGTTGACTATCAGTCTGACTCCACAAGCACCCACACGAATTGCTTGATTCAGTTGTTAAAGAGCGGTTGGTTAAGATCTTTCGTCTCAACCGAGG
>NZ_JAKNRV010000413.1:0-4174 GCF_023072625.1 Pseudomonas emilianonis | reverse complement strand
AACGGCGCCGGCCCGCGTGCGCCATAGACGCCCTGCCAGCGCTCGACCACCTGGACCTTGCAACCCAGGGTCTGCTCGGCCAGTTCGAGCATCCAGTCATCGACCTGCTCGGCATTGAACGGCGACGCCTCGCGGCCGTAGTCGTGGGAGTCGCCGATGATCAGTTCGCCATGCGGCGTCGGGCTGATCAGCAGGTGAATCCCGTGCTCCTGCAGGTGCGGCGCCTCGCGCAGGATCTGCGCCTGCACCGCCGCCGCATCCGGCAGGTCGGCAAAGGCGCCGTAATGCACGCAACTGAGGCCCGTGAGCAAAGCGTGTTGCAGGTTCAGGTTGACCGCCGGCCGCGCGCGCAGCATTTGCAGGCGGCAGACATGCGGGTTGAGTTCGGCAATCGCCTCGGCCAGCAAGGTTTGGTAGTCGTGGCCCGAGCAGACGATGATCTGCGCGCCACGAAAACTGCCCGCCGTGCTGTGCAACTGGCCGGGCTCGATGTCGCGCACCAGGGTGGAAAAGTGAAACTCCACCTGCAGTTCCTCGCGCAGGTAATGGATCAGCGCCGGTATCGCCTCGCGCGAATACAGTTGCTGATCGTCCTTGCCGTGCAACGCCGCGCGGTGATGACGGAACTGGCCGCCGTACAGATCCCTCAACGCCGCGCCTTGCAGCAGCTCGACGTTGTAGCCGTGCTCCAACGCGCGGCTGGCGCAGAAGGCTTCCAGCAGATGTTCTTCCGCTTCGCTGCGGGCGAACAGGTACGAGCCGTTGCGCTTGAGCTGCAAGCCGGCAAGCCGCGCCCATTCGCCCCAGATATCGCGGCTTTGCCGCGCCAGGTCGAGCATCGGGCCTGGCGGTTGGCCGGTGACCAGGGCCTGGCCGAAGTTGCGTACCGAGGCGCCCAACGGGGTGGCGCTGCGCTCGAACACCTTGACCTTGAGCCCGCGCTTGGCCGCCGCGTAGGCGTGAGACAGGCCGAGGATGCCGGCGCCGATGATCAGCAGGTCGCTGTGGTGTGTCATTTAGTGATGTCCTGTTTTCAAGACCGCTATCGGGGGCAAGCCCTCTCCCACATGTTGACCGCATTCTCATGTTGGAACTCGGTCAAGTGTGGGAGGGGGCTTGCCCCCGATGAGGCCATCAGCCCAAACGGAGTACTTACTGACCCGCCACCTTCTCCGACTTACCGTCATAGCGCTTACGCCATTCAGTCAGAATGCTGTCGCGGTTTTTCGAGGCCCAGGTGAAGTCGTTCTTGATCAGCCGCTGCTCGTAGTCCGCCGGCAATTCGGTCTGCGGCTTGGCGATGCCCGGCTGGGCGAGCACGGCGAAGTTGTCCTTGTACAGGTCCATCGCGGCGGTGCTGGCGGAGAAGTCGGCGAGTTTCTTCGCCGCGTCGGCGTGGGCGCTGCCCTTGATCACGGCGGTCGCTTCGATGTCCCAGCCCAGGCCTTCTTTCGGCAGGATGATGTCCAGTGGCGCTCCCTGGCGCTTCAACTGCACGGCCGGGTATTCGAAGGAAATACCGATCGGGAACTCACCCGAAGCCGCCAGCTTGCACGGCTTGGAACCGGAGTGAACGTACTGGCCGATGTTCTGGTGCAGGTCGTCCATGTACTGCCAGCCCTGCTTCTCACCGAAGGTCTGCAGCCAGGCGCTCACATCCAGGAAACCGGTGCCCGACGACGCCGGGTTAGGCATCACGATCTTGCCTTTGTACTCAGGCTTGGTCAGGTCTTGCCAGCTCACCGGCTTGGTCAGCCCCTGCTTCTCGGCTTCGACGGTGTTGAAGCAGATCGTCGCGGCCCAGACGTCCATGCCGACCCAGGCGGGTGGGTTGGCGGCGTCGCGGTAGTGTTTGCCGATCTTGTCCAGGTCCCTGGGCGCGTAGCTCTCGAGCATGCCTTGCTGGTCGAGGATCGCCAGGCTAGAAGCCGCCAGGCCCCAGACCACGTCGGCTTGCGGGCGGTCTTTTTCCGCGAGCAGCTTGGCGGTGATGATGCCGGTGGAGTCACGTACCCATTTGATTTCGATGTCGGGGTTGGCTTGTTCGAAGGCTTTTTTGTAGGTCTTCAATTGCTCGGCTTCGAGGGCCGTGTACACGGTCAGTTCGGTCTTGGCGAAGGCATTCAGGCTGAATGCAGTGAGTACGGCAGCGACCAGCGCCAGGGGCTTGAACATGGAATACCTCCTTCAGGGTTATTGGCCCGGCGCGGTCTGGCGCCAGGCTTGGGAGCGGCGCAACACGCCACGTGAGGCCCACGCCAGCAGCAGCGAGACGCTGGCCGAGGTGAACAGAATCAAGGTGGACATGGCCGCCGCACCGCCCACATTGCCGGCGTCGTCCATGTTCAACACGGCGACGGCGGCGAGGATGGTGTCGGGGCTGTAGAGGAAGATCGCGGCCGAGACGGTGGTCATCGCCGACACAAACAGGTAGCGCACGATGTCCAGCAGCGCCGGCAGGCAGATCGGCACGGTCACGCGCAAATAGTGGCGGTACAGCGGCGCCTTCAGCGACAGCGCTGCGGCTTCGAACTCGGCGTCCAGTTGGCGCAGCGCGGTGGTGGCGGTCATCTGCGCGGTGGTCAAATAGTGCGCAATGGTGCACACCACCAGCAGCGTCATGGTGCCGTAGAACACATGCAGCGGGTTGCCGCTGAGGTTGAAGAAGAAGACGTAGCCCAGGCCCAACACCAGGCCCGGCACGGCCATCGGCACAAAGCTGAGCATACGCAGCGCCAGGTTGAGGCCCTTCTGGCCCTGGGTCTTTTCCATCAGGTAGGCGCCGGTGAAGATCAGTACGCTGCCGATCAAGGCTGTAAACAGTGCCAGGGTCAGGCTATTGCGGTACGCCAGCCAGCCGCCGCCAGCCGTGTCTTCGAACTGGTAGTGGTTGAGCGACAGCGACAGGTTGTAGGGCCAGAACTTCACCAGCGACGAGTACACCGCCATGCCGAACACCAGCAACAACACCGCGCAGATCAGCAGCACGATGGCCAGGTAACAGGCATCGCGCCGCCGCGACGGTGCCGGCTGGAACACCTGGGCACGCCCCCCCATGGCATCGCCCTGACGCCGACGCAGCCAGGCGTCGACGCCAAAACTGAACAGCGCCGGCAGCAGCAACACCATGCCGATCAACGCCCCGCGCCCGAACTGTTGCTGGCCGACCACGGCCTTGTAGGCTTCCAGCGCCAGCACCTGATAATCGCCGCCGACCACCACGGGTACGCCGAAATCGGTGATGGTCAGGGTGAACACCAGGCAGAACGCGGCGAACACCGCCTGGCGTGTGGCCGGCCAGGTGATGCTACGAAATGCCCGGGCCGGGCTGGCGCCCATGCTCGAGGCCGCATCGAACAAGCGCGCATCCGCCAGGGAAAGCGCCGACAACAGGATCATCAAGGCGTGTGGGAAGGTGTAGATCACTTCGCCGAGGACAATGCCCCAGAAGCCGTAGATGTTGTCCGACAGCAAACCGCGCAACAGGCCCTGGTTGCCGAACAGATAGACCAACGCGATCCCCGGCAGCATCGACGGCGCCATCAGGGGCAGCAGCGACAGGCCGCGCCAGATCGCCTTGGCCGGGATCAGCGTGCGTTGCAACGCATAGGCAAACAGATACGCCAGCGGTACGACGATGGCCGCCACGCTGAGGGAAACCTTCAGGCTGTTACCGAGCAGCCAGTGGAAGTTGGCGCTGCTGACCAGTTCCCGTGCCGCCACCAGCCCGCCGCCCTGCCCGGCTTCGCTGCTGAAGCCGCGCCAGAAGATCGCCAGCAGCGGCAGCAACACCGCGACGCCCAGCAGGCACAACCACAGCCATTTGCCGCCCAGCACAAAAAGGCGGTCGCCCAGCTCGGCACGAGACACCCGCCGCGCAACAGGCAGCGTCATCAGCGCACCCATGTCAGGCAAACACCTGCAGGCTGCGCGGTGGCAACGCGACCCAGATGTCCTGGGCACCCAGGCGCGGCATGGCTTCCGGCGCCAGTTCGGCCAGCAGCGGATGACCGGGCAGTTGCGCCAGTTCAAAGCTCATGCGGCAACGGTTGCCGAGAAAGGTGATCTCGCGGACCTTGGCCGCAAACAGGTTCTCTTCATGCACCGGCGGGTTGACGCTGATCGCTTCCGGGCGGCAGAACAGGCGCCCGGAGGTGGCCGCGCCGGCATCCTC
>NZ_JAKNRV010000412.1:0-4178 GCF_023072625.1 Pseudomonas emilianonis | reverse complement strand
CCGCCCTGCCCGCGCGATGCCCGGCTGGGCGCCATTGCTCAGTGCCGGCGAGATCGCCTGGCTGGTCGAACGCCTCCTGCAAGGAAGCCCCGCACCATGATGCGTCCCACTCTTCTATCGCTGTGCCTGCTGCTCGGCGCCTGTGCCCAACCGCCGCTGCGCGGGACTGGCGACCTGGGCCTGGTGATCGAACGCGCCAGCGCCAGTGTGCAAATCATCGAAACCAGCGGGATGACCGAGCTGGGGCGGATCGACGGCTTGGGCGACCTGTCTCACGCCTCGGCGGTGTTTTCCCGCGACCAGCGCTATGCCTACATTTTCGGCCGCGATGGCGGCCTGACCAAAGTCGACCTGCTGCGCCAACGCGTTGAAAAACGCATCCTCCAGGGCGGCAACAGCATCGGCGGCGCGATCAGCCAGGACGGACGCCTGATTGCCGTCTCCAACTACCAACCCGGCGGGGTCAAGGTGTTCGATGCGCAGACCCTGGCCCAGGTCGCCGACATTCCCGCCACGCCCCTGGCCGACGGTAAACGCTCGCGGGTGGTGGGCCTGGTGGATGCGCCCGGCCAGCGCTTCGTGTTCAGCCTGTTCGACAGCGGCGAGATCTGGAGCGCCGACTTCAGCCAGGGCAACACCCCGCGGATCACGCGATTCCAGGGCATCGGCGAGCAACCCTATGACGCGCTGATCACCGCCGACGGCCGTTACTACATGGCCGGGCTGTTCGGTGAGGACGGCATGGCCCAACTCGACCTGTGGCACCCCGAGCGCGGCGTAAAGCGCGTGCTCGCGGATTACGGGCGCGGCCAGGCCAAACTGCCGGTGTACAAGATGCCCCACCTCGAAGGCTGGGCCGTGGCCGACAACCAAGCCTTTGTGCCCGCCGTCGGCCATCACCAGGTGCTGGTGATGGATGCGCGCAGTTGGCAGCAGACCGCCGCCATTGACGTGGCCGGCCAACCGATTTTCGTCACCGCACGCCCGGACGGGCGCCAGTTGTGGGTCAATTTCGCCTACCCGGACAACGACCGCGTGCAGGTGATCGACACCGAGACCCACCAGGTGGTGGCCGACCTGCGCCCCGGCCCCGGCGTGCTGCACATGGAGTTCACCGGGCGTGGCGAACAGCTGTGGCTGTCGGTGCGCGACGGTGAGCAGGTACAGGTCTGGGACCCGTATCGCATGACCTTGCTCAAGACCCTGCCGGCCTTGAGTCCCAGTGGAATTTTCTTCAGTAATCGCGCGCAAAAAATGGGGTATTGAGATGGACCTTGACCTGCTCAGCCGTCAATTGATCGAACGCTACCAGCACGGCATGCCGCTGTGCGCCGAACCTTATCGCGAAATGGCCCAGGTGTTGGGTTGCAGCGAGGCACAGTTGATGACGTGCCTGCACCGCCTGGAACTGGCCGGCTCACTGTCGCGGGTCGGCCCGGTGTTCGAACACACCCGCGCCGGCGCCAGCACCCTGGCCGCCCTGGCGGTGCCGGTCGAACGCCTGGAACAGGTGGCGCGGCGCGTCAACCAGTACCCGGAAGTCAACCATAACTATGTCCGCGAGCATCAATACAACCTGTGGTTTGTCTTGACCGGCCCGCACCGTCAGCACCTGCAACAGATCCTCGACGAGCTGGAGCAAGACACCGGCCTCATCCCCCTGGACCTGCCGATGCTCACCGCCTACCGCATCGACCTCGGGTTTTCCCTGGGAGCGCATCCATGATCGTCCCACTGAGCCAAGAGCAAATGCTCGACCTGCGCCAATGCCTGGAACGCGGCTTGCCTCTTGTCTCGCGCCCCTACGACAACCTCGCCGAACAGATCGGCGCGCACCATGACCAAGTGTTGCAACAGATGCAGCAATGGCAGGAACAAGGCCTGTTCCGCCGCGTCGGCCTGGTGCTCAATCACCGCGCCCTGGGCTTTGTCGCCAATGCCATGCTGGTGCTGGACGTGCCCGATGCGCTGGTGGATGAAGTCGGCAACCGCCTGGGCCGCGCGCCCGGCGTCAACCTGTGTTATCAGCGCCCGCGCCGGCTGCCGCAGTGGCGCTACAACTTGTTCTGCATGGTGCATGGCCGCGAGCGCGAAGAGGTCACGGCGCATATCCAGCGGGTGCTGGAACAGCAGCAATTGAGTGACCTGCCGCACCAACTGCTGTTCAGCACCCGCGCCTTCAAGCAATGCGGTGGGCGCTTTACGCCGCCGTCGTCGCAGGTGT
Source organism: Pseudomonas emilianonis (assembly GCF_023072625.1). Classification (NCBI taxonomy): domain Bacteria; kingdom Pseudomonadati; phylum Pseudomonadota; class Gammaproteobacteria; order Pseudomonadales; family Pseudomonadaceae; genus Pseudomonas; species Pseudomonas emilianonis. The sequence continues at coordinate 1,954 of NZ_JAKNRV010000412.1, read as the reverse complement.
GGGCCCATGGATGATCTCGACCGGCGCCTGATCAATCGACTGCAACACGGCCTGCCACTGGTGCGCGATCCCTGGCAGCAGGTGGCGCAGGAACTGCACAGCCAGCCGAGTGAAGTGCTCGACCGCCTGCATGACCTGCTCGAAGACGGGGTGCTGACGCGCTTCGGTCCGATGTTCGATGTCGAGCGCCTCGGTGGCGCCTTCACCCTGGCCGCGTTGACTGTGCCCGAGGCGCGGTTTGAGGCGGTCGCCGAACAACTCAACGCATTGCCCCAGGTGGCCCACAACTACCGCCGCGAACACCGCTGGAACATGTGGTTCGTGCTGGCCTGCGGCACCGAGGCGGAACTGGCCGCCACCTTGTCCCGCATCGAGACCCTGACGGGGTTGGCGGTGCTCAATCTGCCGAAGGAGCAAACCTACCATGTCGGTCTGTATTTCCCGGTCTGACGACCGCCTGGCCCTGCGCCTGGTCGCCCTCACCCAGGCTGGCCTGCCGCTGGTGGACGATCCCTGGGGCTGGCTCGCCGAGCAGTTGGGCATCAGCGTCGAGTCGACCCTCGACCTGCTCAAGCGCCTGCAGGCCGAAGGCGCGATCCGGCGTGTCGCCGCCGTGCCCAACCATTACCGCCTGGGTTATCGCCATAACGGCATGACCGTGTGGGATGTGCGCGACGAGCAAATGCCGCGCCTGGGCGAATTGATCGGGGCGCAGCCGTTTGTCAGCCATTGCTACCGCCGCCCGCGCCGTCCCGACTGGCCCTACAACCTGTTCGCCATGGTGCATGGGCGTAGCCGCGAAGAAATCGACAGCTACCGCGAGCACCTGCGCTACCTGCTCGGCGATGCCTGCCGCGCCGACGAGATGCTGGTGAGCAGCCGCATCCTGAAAAAAACCGGCCTGCGCCTGACGCCGGCAACCTAGAAGGAGCGTCCCATGCTGCGGATCAGTCAGTACCTGCGTACCCTGGCCGGACAATGCCCGCCGCCCCGCACTTCGCCGCCCGGCAAGGACCGGCCGCCAGTGGTGATCTGGAACCTGCTGCGGCGCTGCAACCTCACCTGCAAACACTGCTACGCCACCAGCGCCGACAGTGTGTTTCGCGATGAACTGGACACCCCGGCCGCACTCCAGGTGATCGATGACTTGCACGCGGCCGGGGTGCGCGTGCTGATTCTGTCGGGCGGTGAACCGCTGCTGCGTGCAGACCTGTTCCAGCTCAGCGCCTATGCCCGCGACAAAGGTTTTTTTGTCGCGCTGTCGAGCAACGGCACGCTGATCGACGAACAGAATATCCAGCAGATCGCCGACGCGCGTTTCGATTACGTAGGCATCAGCATCGACGGTCTACAGGCGACCCACGATGCGTTCCGCCAGTTGCAAGGCAGTTTCCAGCGCTCGATGCACGCTATCCGCCTGTGCCGCGAGGCCGGGATTCGCGTGGGCCTGCGCACCACCCTGACCCAGGAAAACCATGGGCAGTTGCCGCAACTGCTGGCGCTGATGCGTGACTACGATGTGCAGAAGTTCTACCTGTCGCACCTCAACTACAGCGGGCGCGGCAAGCGCAGCCGCCAGTTGGATGCGCACCGGCAGATGAGCCGCGATGCGATGATGCTGATATTCCAGCAGGCCTGGCATGACATCGAGCACGGCATCGACAGCGATTTTGTCAGCGGCAACAACGACGCCGACGCGGTGCTATTGCTGCAGTGGGTCCACCAGCATCTGCCCGAGCATTACCCGCAACTGGAACACCTGCTGCACGGCTGGGGCGGCAATGCCTCGGGCAGCGGCGTCGCCAACATCGACAATACCGGCGAGGTCCACCCCGACACGTACTGGTGGCAGCACTCGGTGGGCAATGTGCGCAACACCACGTTCCGCCAACTCTGGCTGGACCAACCCGACCCGTTGCTGCTGCGCCTGCGCGAACACCCATGGTTTTCCTGG
>NZ_JAKNRV010000411.1:0-4208 GCF_023072625.1 Pseudomonas emilianonis | reverse complement strand
AGGTGCTCATCTACCCAGGCCTCGGTGGCCCCGCCGACTTGCCGTCGCGCCGCGATTGCAGGGACGCGCCTCTGCTCAGCGCCGCCGACACTGACTGTTACCTGGCGCTTTACCTGCTGGGGTGGGACAAACCGTCGCCCTACGCCATGCCGTTGCTGGCGGCGGATTTCAGCGGTTTACCCAAGGCATTGATCGCCGTGGCCCAGTTCGACCCGCTGCGCGACGATGGGCTGTTGTATGCCGAGCATCTGCAAGCGGCGGGCGTGAACGCTGTGCTGTACCCCGGCAAAGGCCTGGTCCACGGTTGTCTGCGGGCGCGCGGCGAGGTGTGGGAGGTCGATCAGCTCTACAACTGCCTGTTGGATTACCTGGGTCGCGAACTGCTGACACAGGTCTAAGTGCTCAAGGACATGCTCATTGCACAATTCGGGTTTATAGTGCCAGACGGCAGAATAAAAGACGTCCCCCCTGGGATGAACTCGACCCCCTACGGAGCGCGCAATGCAGACTTGGTACCCGCAGATCAAACCCTACGCCCGGCACGATCTGGCTGTCGACGACACCCACACCCTGTACGTCGATGAAAGTGGCTCCCCCGAAGGCTTGCCCGTCGTATTCATCCATGGTGGCCCTGGCTCCGGTTGCGACGCCAATAGCCGCTGCTATTTCGATCCGAACCTGTACCACATCATCACCTTTGACCAGCGTGGCTGCGGGCGTTCCACCCCCCGCGCCAGCCTGGAAAACAATACCACCTGGGACCTGGTCGCCGACCTTGAGCGCATTCGCGAGCACCTGGGCATCGACAAATGGGTGTTGTTCGGCGGCTCCTGGGGTTCGACCCTGGCGCTGGCCTACGCGCAAACCCATCCCGAGCGCGTGCATGGTTTGATCGTGCGCGGGATTTTCCTGGCCAGGCCCCAGGACATCCGCTGGTTTTACCAGGAAGGCGCCAGCCGCCTGTTCCCGGATTACTGGCAGGATTACCTTGCGCCGATCCCTCAGGACGAGCGCCACGACCTGCTCACCGCTTACCACAAGCGCCTGACCGGCAACGACCAGATTGCCCAGATGCACGCCGCCAAGGCCTGGTCCACCTGGGAAGGGCGCATGTTGGGCCTGTGCCCGAACCCGCAGTTGATCGAGCGTTTCGCCGAGCCCCAGCGTGCGCTGTCGATTGCCCGCATCGAGTGCCACTACTTCACCAATAATTCCTTCCTGGAACCCAACCAGCTGATTCGCGACATGCACAAGATCGCCCATCTGCCTGGCGTAATCATCCACGGCCGCTACGATATGATCTGTCCGCTGGATAACGCGTGGGAGCTGCATCAAGCCTGGCCGAACAGTGAACTGCAGGTTATTCGCGAGGCGGGCCATGCGGCGTCCGAGCCCGGCATCACCGATGCCTTGGTGCGCGCGACCGGCGAGATGGCGCGCCGCCTGCTGGACCTGCCGCCTGAAGAAGCATGAAGGGCCTGTTACAACGGGTGCGTGGCGCCCGGGTCGAGGTCGCGGGCGAAATCGTGGGCGCGATCGACCAGGGTTTGCTGGTGCTGGTGGCCGTGGAACCTGCGGATACCGTCGAGAGCGCCGACAAACTGCTGCATAAGCTGCTTAACTATCGGGTGTTCAGCGACGACGACGGCAAGATGAACCTGTCGCTCAAGGATATCGGCGGCGGTTTGCTGCTGGTGTCGCAGTTCACGCTGGCGGCGGATACCAAAAGCGGGCTGCGGCCAAGTTTCTCCACCGCCGCGCCGCCGGCCCTGGGCGCAGCACTTTTTGAACACTTGCTGTTACAAGCGCAACAATTGCATGGCAAGGTGGCGTCCGGGCGTTTTGGTGCGGATATGCAGGTACATTTGGTCAATGATGGCCCTGTGACCTTCCTCTTACAGACATGAATGTATTAAAAACGACGTTAATGCCTAAAAACGCAGGGTTTCGCTACAAATACTTCGTTGTCCCTGATGCGTTGTCTCGCGGGCTACTAGATAATCGCGCGCTACGGGGATCAGCGTTGTTTGGTCCATTTTTGACTTAGGTAGAGACTTGTCCGACAGCCTCAGGGGAATCATTTTGCCCCAGGGGAGTCGGAACAATGCTCGCCAACCTGGCATATAGATAGCTGGCCGTTGGTTTTTTGATCTGTTTTCGGCGAGGGTTGCTCGTGATTGTTAGTCCCTGTAATGCACCAAAATTGTCTGCCAAACGGTTACGAAACGCACTGGTGACGGGCTCCGCCCTGTTTTGCCTGTTCGGCGCGGGTCAACTGTGGGCATTCAGTCTGGATGATGTGTCGGCCAAGGCAAAAGAGCTGGCCGGGCAGAAATACGAAGCTCCGCGCAGCAATCTGCCGAACGAATTCCGCGAAATGAAATTCGCTGACTATCAGAAGATTCGTTTCCGTAACGAAAAAGCCGAGTGGGCCGATCAGAACACCCCGTTCAAGCTGTCCTTCTATCACCAGGGTATGCACTTCGATACACCGGTGAAAATCAACGAAGTCACCGCCGACAGCGTCCAGGAAATCAAATACGACCCGACGCGCTTCGATTTCGGCGACGTCAAATTTGATCCCAAGTCCACCGAGCAGTTGGGTTATGCCGGTTTCCGTGTGCTGTACCCGATCAACAAGGGCGACAAGCAAGACGAAATCCTGACCATGCTCGGCGCCAGCTATTTCCGCGTCGTGGGCAAGGACCAGGTGTATGGCCTGTCCGCCCGTGGCATGGCGATCGATACCGCGCTGCCGTCCGGCGAAGAGTTCCCGCGTTTCACCGAGTTCTGGATCGAGCGTCCAAAGCCGGGTGACAAGCACCTGGTGATCTTCGCCCTGCTGGATTCGCCGCGCGCCACCGGTGCCTATCGCCTGATCCTGCGTCCGGGCACCGACACCGTGGTCGACGTCAAGTCCCAGATGTTCCTGCGCGACAAGGTCAGCAAACTGGGTGTTGCCCCGTTGACCAGCATGTTCCTGTTCGGCGCGAACCAGCCGTCCAAGGTCCTCAACTACCGTCGCGAGCTGCATGATTCCAGCGGCCTGTCGATCCATGCCGGTAATGGCGAGTGGATCTGGCGCCCACTGAACAACCCTAAACACCTGTCGGTCAGCAACTTCACCGTAGAGAACCCGCGTGGTTTCGGCCTGCTGCAACGCGGTCGCAACTTCAGCCACTACGAAGACCTGGACGACAACTACGACAAGCGCCCAAGCGCCTGGATCGAGCCTGAAGGCGACTGGGGCAAGGGTTCCGTCGACTTGGTAGAGATCCCGACCGCCGATGAAACCAACGACAACATCGTTGCCTTCTGGAGCCCGGAAAAACTGCCGGAAGTCGGCCAGCCGCTGGATGTCGCCTATCGCCTGCACTGGACCCTGGACGACGCCGCGTTCCATTCGCCGGACAGCGCCTGGGTCAAGCAGACCCTGCGTTCCACCGGCGACGTGAAGCAATCCAACCTGATCCGTCAGCCGGATGGCAGCGTGGCCTACCTGGTGGACTTCGAGGGCCCGTCCCTGAAGAAACTGCTGCCGGACGCGCCGGTTCGCAGCCAGGTGAGCGTGGGTGACAACGCTGAACTGGTCGAAAACAGCGTGCGTTACAACGCGCACACCAAAGGCTGGCGCCTGACCTTGCGCATGAAGATCAAGGACGCAGGCAAACCGACTGAAATGCGTGCGGCCCTGGTCCAGGACATCGTGCAGCCTGAGCCCGAGAAGGTTTCGACCCAAGTACTCAAAGCCGATAAAGTGCTGGCCAAACAGCATGAGAAACAGGCCAAGAAAGACAAGGAAGCCAAGCAGCCAGAAGCTGCCCCAGCCACACCGGAGCCGATCAAGACCGAGCAAGTCCTGACCGAAACCTGGAGCTATCAGTTGCCTGCCGATGAGTAATTCTCAAGTCCAGCCAGAGACTCTGTCCGAGTACCTGGCGCACCTGCCGATGACCGCAGAGCAGCGCGCCGAACTGGCGGGCTGTACATCCTTCAGCGAACTGCACGAACGTTTGTCGTCCAAGACGTTCGATGCGCCGGTCGACGCTGCCCAAGCGTCGGTTGGCCGCCGGTTGACCCTCAGCACGGCTGAAGAACTGCAGGACGCCGAAATGCTGGCGCTCGACGCCAGCGGTCGTGTGTGCCTCAAGGCCACCCCGCCGATTCGTCGGACCAAGGTTGTGCCTGAGCCGTGGCGCACCAATATC
>NZ_JAKNRV010000410.1:0-4225 GCF_023072625.1 Pseudomonas emilianonis | reverse complement strand
CCATGGAGCGGATGACGCTGAGCACGCTGACAATCGACGACACGTCCTGTTGCAGACTGTCGAGGGACACCCCGCTGCTGCGGATATCGTTCACCAACGCATGGATCTGCGCGATGCTGCGGTCCACCACGCGCTTGGCGGCTTGGCCCTCGACGTCGGTCTGTTGCGCCGCGACGGAGGCGCCTTGGGCACTGTGCGCAACTTCCTGGGCGGCGGCGGACATCTGATTGATCGCGGTGGCCACCTGGTCGGTCTCGTGACGCTGACGCTCCATGGCCTGTTCCGAGCGCTGCGCCTGGTCGGACACCTGGCCCACCAGCCCGGTGAGTTGCGCGGTCATTTCGGTGATCTGGCGTACAAGGCCGTGGATCTTGTCGACAAAACGGTTGAAAGCCCCGGCCAGATCGCCAAGCTCATCCTGGCTGGTGATAGCCAGGCGCCGCGTCAGGTCGCCTTCGCCGGCGGCGATGTCGTCGAGGTTGGCTTTCATCAGGTGCAGCGGACGCAGGATGGTATTGGCCAGGACCATGCCCGCCGCAGCAATCACCAGCAGCACCAGCACGGCCACGCCGAGGATACTCAGCAATACGCCCTCCATGCGTTTCTCGACCTTGGCCTCGACCACCGCCACCTGGGCGTCGATGCCATCCAGGTTGACCGAGGTGCCGATGACCATGTCCCACTTGGGCAGGTACTCGGTGTAGCCCAGTTTGGGCACCAGTTCGGTCTGCCCGGGCTGGGTCGAGCTGTATTGCAGGTAGTGGGTGCCGTCCTTGCCGACCTTGACCAGGTCGCGGTTGACGTAGACCCCATTGGGGTCGCGGTTGTCCTTGAAACTCTTGCCCACGCCGTCCGGGCTGTTGCCCTTGAACAGGCGGATGGTGTCGGAGTCGTAGCCGAAGAAGTAGCCGTCCTTGCCGTAGCTGGTATTGGACAGCAGCTTAACCACCTCGGCACGCACCGCCGTATCACCCGGGGCGGCGGCGTCGTAGAGCGGCTTGATCGTGGTCATTGCCACTTCCACATAGCTCTGCAGAGTGGCCTTGGCGGCGTCGAGCAAGTGCTGGCGGGTCTCATCCACCTCGTTGCGCGCTTGCCCCTGCAGTATCCACACCGTGGTCAGGCTGATCACCAGGGCGAACAACAGCACGGGCACTATGGCAAGGGACAGGACTTTGACCTTCAGGCTCAGACGCATGGCTTTTCTCTCTTATTCATGGCGACTTAAGAGGTTATCGGCCCACTGCGCGGATTCTGTAGGGCTACCTCGTCAGAGCGTCATCGCCGCCACCCAGCCAAACACCAGCAGCGGAATGTTGTAATGCAGGAACGTCGGCACCACAGTGTCCCAGATGTGGTGGTGCTGGCCGTCGATATTGAGGCCGGAGGTGGGGCCCAGGGTCGAATCCGACGCCGGCGAACCGGCATCGCCCAAGGCACCGGCCGTGCCGACGATGCAGACGATGGCCAGCGGGCTGAAACCCAATTGCACACACAGCGGCACGAAAATCGCGGCCAGGATCGGCACCGTGGAAAACGACGAGCCGATCCCCATGGTCACCAGCAGCCCCACCAGCAGCATCAGCAACGCGCCTACCCCACGGCTATGGCCGATGAACGCCGCCGACGTTTCCACCAGCGAGCGCACGTCACCGGTGGCCTTGAGCACTTCGGCAAACCCTGAGGAGGCGATCATGATGAAGCCGATCATCGCCATCATCTTCATGCCTTCGGTGAACAAATCGTCCGTCTCGCGCCAGCGCACGATGCCCGACACCGAAAAAATCAGGAACCCGGCCAGGGCGCCGATGATCATCGAGTCCAGCCACAACTGAATGATGAACGCCGAGGCAATCGCCAGGCCGGCCACCAACAGGGTCAGCGGGTTGTACCGCACCGCGACCTGTTCGACCCGCTCGATTTTCTCCAGGTCGTACACGCGTTTTTTGCGGTAGCTGACAAACACCGCCACCAGCAGGCCGACCACCATGCCCAGCGCTGGCAGGCCCATGGCGTGGGTCACGTTGACCTGGCTGATGTCCACGCCGCTCTTGGCCACATTGGCCAGCAGGATCTGGTTGAGGAAGATGTTGCCGAAGCCCACCGGCAGGAACATGTAAGGCGTGATCAAACCGAAGGTCATCACGCAGGCGATCAGGCGGCGGTCCAGTTGCAGTTTGGTCAGCACGTATAACAACGGCGGCACCAGCAGCGGGATAAACGCGATATGAATCGGCAGGATGTTTTGCGACGCAATCGCCACCACCCACAGCAAGCCGATCAGTAACCATTTGACATGGCTGCCGCCGCTGGCTTCCTGGCGATCGACCAGCAGGAGCGCCTTGTCCGCCAGGGCATGCGCCAGGCCGGACTTGGCAATCGCTACCGCGAAAGCGCCGAGCAATGCGTAGGACAAAGCCACCGTCGCGCCACCACCCAGCCCACCGTTGAAGGCCTTGAGCGTAGCGTCGATGCCCAGGCCACCCGTCAGCCCGCCCACCAGGGCGCCGACGATAATGGCGATGACCACATGCACGCGGGACAGGCTGAGCACCAGCATGGTGCCGACTGCGGCGATGACTGCGTTAATCATGGTTACCTCAAGCAAAAAATCAAACAACAGGCATACCCGCGCCCTAGCGGCCATTGTGGATGACTGCCGGCGTACAGGCTTAAAGGAGGTCTTATTAGAGGGCGCGCACTTTGCAGCAGGCGCGCCCGCATGTCAAAAAACGGCGTCGCTTACAGATTTAAATTGAACGTTTGAATAAAGAAAAAATTACAGCCGCCGATACTAAGGGCTCTCTATGTTTTCAGGTTAAGGATGCCCCGCGATGCCCCTCAGACAGCTGTCCATTCAATGGAAAATCACCCTGCTCGCAGGCCTCTGCCTGCTGGGGATCGTGACCCTGCTGGTGGGTCTGTCGCTGTATCGCATGGAACAGAGTTCGCAACGGGTCAAAGCCTCCAGCATGCACATGCTCGATGAAGCGGCCCAGGCGCGTATCGAAGCCCAGGGCGAAGCGCAGGCGCTGGGCATCCGCCGGCAGTTCATGGATGCCTATCAATACGGTCATGGGTTTTCCCGCCAGGTGCTGTTCCTGCGCGAACAGGCGGAAAAACGCTTCCTCGACGCCTTCGACACCCGTGAAGACTTGACCCGCCAGGTCAAGGCCGCTTTGCAGGCCAACCCCGACCTGCTCGGGTTGTCCCTGGTGTTCGAAGCCAATGCACTGGACGGCAAGGATGAGCTGTTCGTCAACCAGGCAGAGCTGGGCAGCAACGACAAAGGCCGGTTCGCCCTCTATTGGTCACAGCCGACGCCCGGCACACTCACCGCCATGTCGCTGCCCGAAAGCGACATGTCCGACACCCGCATCGGTCCGAGCGGCGAAAAGGCCAACGCCTGGTTCACCTGCCCGCGCACCACCCTCAAACCGTGCGTGATCGAACCGTACTTCTATGTCATCGACGGCCAAAACGTGCTGATGACCAGCCTCGTGTTCCCGCTGACGGTGAATGGCAAAGTCATCGCCTCGCTGTCGGTGGACATCAACCTCAACAGCCTACAGGCGGTGAGCCAGCAGACGAGCCACAAGCTGTATGACGGCCAGACCCAAGTCAGCATTCTCAGCCCCACCGGCTTACTGGCCGGCTACAGCGCGGATGCGAGCAAGCTCAGCCAGCGCCTGGACCAGGTCGACCCCGCCAGCGGCGCGCAATTGATCAGCGCCCTGGCCGGCAGCGCGCGGATCAGCAGCCTGCGGGCCGACCATCGACTCAAGGTCTTGGCGCCGTTCGCGCCGATCCCCGACGGCAAACCGTGGGGCGTGTTGCTGGATGTGCCGGAAAAAATCCTGGTGGGCCCGGCCGAAGCGCTCAAGGCGCAACTGGACGCCGATAACACCCGAGGCACCTTGCTCGAATTGAGCCTGGGCCTGCTCGCCGCCGTAATCGGCCTGGGGCTGGTGTGGCTGATGGCGCGAAGCGTGACCCGGCCGATCCTGGGCGTGGCGCACATGCTCGAAGACATCGCCAGCGGCGAAGGCGACCTGACCCGCCGCCTGGCCTACGACAAACAGGACGAGCTGGGGCAGTTGGCCGGCTGGTTCAACCGTTTCAACAAAAAACTGCTGCACGGCTCGGACGTGCCAACCAGTTGGGCTGACTTGAAGGGCGGTAAATACAAAGTCTCCATCGGTGACGTGAGCACCGCCGCCCAAGC
>NZ_JAKNRV010000040.1:0-22932 GCF_023072625.1 Pseudomonas emilianonis | reverse complement strand
CAATTCCACCACGGCCGCGGTGGCCTGCAGTGTGGCAATGCTCTGCTTGAGCTCAGCCCGTTGCGCCACCAGGCTTTTCTGCTCGGCTTCGAGTGCCTGCCGGCTTTGCTGCTCGGTGGCCTGCTGGGCCTGACTCTGTCGCTCGGCACCGAGCAGATCGTTGCGCGCATGCTGCATACGACTGACATAAGCGTAGAACGCACCGGTCAACGGAATTTGCACACCCAGCGCTTCCCGTCCGCTGTAGCGCTGCACATCGCGTTGCACGAAGGTTTTCACCGCCCCGTTCATAAAGGCCGGCAGTTGACCGCGTTCGCCGTACAGCAGCTCGTTAAGCATGACCGGGTCCTGCACGCCCTGGATCGAACTGAGCAACTGCCCACTCCAGTCACTTTGCAGGCGACAGGCCGCCACTTCGGAGGCGTAATGCGAGGCGAAATCCAACTGGCCGGTCGCCAACGACCAGACCACATCTTCACGCGGATCCGGCCCCTTCAGCGCCTGGATCAAGGCGCTGCGCACGCTATCGGCTTCCCACAGCGGCGCAGACTTCACCGCAGGATCGGCACCGAAACCCCAAGTATCCACGGCAACCTGGAACGCTTGCGCATCGCTTTTCTGCAGATCGGCCACCACACCTTTCATCAACTGCTGAAACCTGGCCAACGCGCGGGCTTGGGTCAACTCGTCGCGCAAACCGTTGACGCCACTCTCGATCGAGCCGCCATTGGCCATGCCCTTGAGCACATCGCCGCCTAGCGCATTGGTGATTTTCAGACTGCCCAACGCCCCCGCTTCGGCATGCAGATCGTTGTTACGGGCCAGTTCAAGCAAGCGATCGAGCGACACCGCGCGGTTCGCCCAAGGTGCGCGTCGCTCGACCGGGATCAGGGCGAACCGTTCGGCACTGCGATGCAACAGCTTCAGGAACGGATCGTTGGGCGTACCGACGACACTCAGGGCCAGTTGCCAGTCACCGCGACTTTTCAAGCGTGTCTGCGCACTGAGCAGGCTGTCCTGCAGAAACCGATACCAGGCATCCTGGGTATCGCTTCGGTACTGATCGAGGAATTTCACCCGCTGTGTCTCCCACAGCGCGCTGTCACGGCTGGCGAGGCCGAGTTCATCCATAAAAGCAAAAATCGCAGTATGCCCTTGCGACGTATAGGCACCGGAAAGACTCAGTCCCGGGTTATCGCTATCGCTCCAGTATTCAGCCAGCCGGATCGGCGGCAGATTGTCCTGCAGTTCCGCCCAGGCTTTCAGCCACGTCAGGGGGCGTCCTTCAAGCCCCATGCTTTCGAGCTGACCCAGCAACGCTGCTCGCTGGCTCTGCATCTGCGCCATATCGGTCTGCCACTCCAGATAGGAGCGATAGCTGCTCCCCAGGGTGACCAACTGCCCGGCGCTGGTCGCTTGCTTGGAACCGTAGGTCAAGTTCAGGAAACCCACCTCGGAACCCGGCAGCGGCAGGTTATCCATCGACTGATTGTTCAGACGGGCATCGAGCAGGTTGATCCGTCGCACAAGGAATTCGGCATACGCGGCAATCAGGCGTGGATCGCCGCTGTTCAACGCGCCGCGCAGGTTTTGCGAGATGACACCATCGAATACTGGCGTGCGTATTTCGTGGTCGAACAACCTGACGTAGTCAGAGCGGTAGTGCTCCTGGACCTGTTCGATATGCCTTGAGAACGGCAGCAAACCATGCCAGCCGCCCTGCTGCTGGGCAGACAGGCTGATCAACGCTTGGCGGAAGCGACGCAGCGCATCCAGGTCGGTCTCCAGCCCGCCGTCGAAGTCCTCGGCCGCTGGCGGCTCGTCCATCGCTTCGGTAAGCACTGCCTCAGTGTGGTGGTCGGCATACACCAGCAAGGCGCCAAAGCCGACACACAGTCCCAGCCAGCCAAGCACTGCGGCATGCGCCAACAGCCTGCGCCAGCGATGCCAACTATCGATGGGCTGATAAGCATGGCGTTGCGCCGGCAACAGCTGTCCCAGCAACTCATGACTGAACCAGCCTTCGCTTGTGCCGTCAGCCTCTTGCCCGTTGGCCGTGAGGAACAGCCCGCAGAGCAGCGGCAACTCGCTGTAGGGGTTGGCGTCAAACGCGGGTAACAGCAGATGCTGGAGACGCGAGCGTAGATCAACGATGCGCTCCGGCAGGCTGAACGCCTCTTCATCAGGCAGGCCACGCACGCCCAACTCGATACGCAGGTCGAACAGGCGCTGGCCAATCCCACTGAACATCTCTTCGAGAAACACCTGCGCCGCCCCCGTGCGCTGCAGGCTGAGCAGGCCGAATGGCTGCTCACGTTGCGGCGGTGTAAGAGCGGACGCCCATGGAGTGAAGCCCGGCAAGGCTTCGGCACCGGTAATAATGAAATACACCGGCAAACGGGCACCAAAGACCTTCACCAGGTCATCCAGGCGGCGGCGCAGATTGTGCCCCTGCTCGGCCAGGCGCGCATCGGAATCGCTCAACAAGCGCTGGCAGTCGATCACCAGCAGTACACCATTGAGGGGTTCACGGCGCCGCGAACGCAACAGCCAGTACAGCAACCGCCGCCATTCCGGGCCCGCGTCGCTGTTGCCCTCGGCCATGCGGCCGGCGGGATCAATGATCACGCCACGCTCAAGGAACCACCAATCCAAGGCCCCAGTCGAGGCCGCCGGCTTTCCACCGTGGGTCGAACGCAAGGCCGAGGTCAGCCCGCTGTTGCCCAGCAAACGCCGGGTGCCGCTGTCACTCTCGCCCAGCGTCAAGAACCAGGGCAGCACATACAGCGGTGAACCCAATCGACTCAGGCGCGACTGGCGCAACATCTGCACGCCGCTGTTCCAGTCCTGATCAAGCGCCGGCGCCTCATCGCGACGACTCTGGGGCAATTCGCTGTTCATCCGCCGACGCAAGCGCCAGGCATACCAGCGCCGCCCGACCCCGCGCAGGCAAAAAACCAGCAACAGCGCAACGATGAAAATCACCGGCACGTACCACAATGGCCAGTTTTCGTAGAGCGCCAGGCCCCAGAGCAACAGCACAATGCATACCAGCAGCAGCCCCCAGAGCAACAACACCCCTGCTTTCTTCAACATCAGCGCATCTCCAGCAATTGGCTGACTTGTCGACCCAGCGAGAGATCGAAACTGATGTAAAGCACGGTCAACAGAATCAAGGGCACCCCGATCAGCAGCAGCAACGAAATACCGGGCAAGCCCCGGCGCACCAGACGTAGGCGCGTTGGCAACTGCGCCTCGGGTTGTTCAAAGAGATGGCTGGTGGCATCCAGCGGGACCATCTGCCGATCGAGAATGATCCGTTCCAGGCAGAGCCGACGGTATTGCATCAGTTCACCGCCCGGACGGGTCGCGTAGCGCCCCTGGAAGCCGCCGAGCAAGGCCAGGCCGAAGACCTCGCGGGCACCGCCCGCCGCCTCGGGCAACGCCTCCAGGCGCTGGAAGAACTCGACACCGGCACGACTGGTGGAAAAGTAGTGACGTTGCAACGGGGCGCGCCGCCATTCTGCCGCCCCGGGCCATTCGCCAGACATGGCCGCCTCATCGATCCAGGCGACCACCGCGAACAACGCTTCACGCACTTCGGCTTCGGCAAAATGCAGCTCGCGGGCCCGATTGGCGGCGCCATCGAGCAGCACGATGAGCGCCGGCGCAAGCGTCTCGTAGGACTGTGCCGGATCAATGAAGCCGCGTTTGGCAGCCTCGAAACTCGACATCCAGCAGTCAGCCAGGCGGGGATTGATCATGTGCGCACCACCACCAGGTCGATACTCAGGTCAGCCGGCGGCTGGGGCAGGAAAAACGCCGCCTGCCGCTCCTGCTGTAGCGTGTCCCAACCATCGCTCAGCGTTTCCAGGCGGAAGTACAACGCGCCGGCCACCCGTGGCAGCCCCTGGGGCGGAACCTGCAGGTAGATCAACTCGACGCCGGGCAATGCGCGGTTGACCAGGCCTTGCATGACACTCAGCGCTCCGAGCTTGCCATCCATCGGCAGGCTCTCGGCCAGCCACACAGGATCGACCACACTGCGCGCCACCAGAAAGTAACGATGCCGTGGGCCGAAAAATGCGTCCGGTAATGGGGCCTGATAAAAGCCTTCCTGCAGTTGCAGGTGCACCAGCAACTCTGAGCCAATGCTGATTTCATTGAGCTGCTGGCCGATCAGGGCCACCAGTGCAATCGTCGCGGCCCCCGCCTCCTCGTGTTTGTACGGCGGCACCAACAGACGCCCATCCGGGGTTTCGCCGAGCATGTCGCAGACATCGGAAAACAGACTCAACTCACCGACAAGTTGGCGCAGGGTGCCGTAAAGCTCCCATGGCGAAACCTGCGGTGTTTCGAGCAAATGCGTCAGCAACGGGCCATAGCGATTCAATACCGCCAGGGCCATCAGATGGTTGACCTGCGCAGCGTCGAGATCGCCGCGCCGCGACTCTCCCGGCTGCTTGTACACCGACAACTGCCGCGCCCGGCCGACCAGTTCGTCACGGACTTCACGCAAGGTTTGCAGGAGCATCGGCGATGCCGCCAGATTGATCGACGGCGGCACGTAGCGCTGGGCCGGCCGGACGCGATCACCGTCCAGTTCAAGGCGGGCAATCGGCAGCAGCTCGTAGGCGCTCAAATGCTCCAGCTCATCCTCCCAGAACAGCCGCAACACATAGGACATCGGCCTCACCCGCGCTTCCGGGGAATTGCCGAGACGGTCACCGATCACTTCCGGGTCAGCCGCCACGATAAACCGCGCTTCCGCCCGGGAACCGGCCGAGAGGGTCTCGAACACTTGCGCGTTGACTTCGCCTGGCAGCAAGCGGCGCAACCCCACAAACAGCGTGCGGCCGCCACTGAATTCGCTCAGGTCCAGGCTGCGCGACTCCAGCACCGCATTACCCGGATATTCGGCCAACGTGCCTTCGGCGAAGCGCACCGACAATTGATCGAGCAGGCATTGTTTGGCAACCAGCGCGGGCTCGTTGATCTTCAGCGAGATCAGGCCCCACGGGTATGGATGGTTCAACCCCGTGGTACGGGCAAGACGATGCTCGATACGGGCATCGTTCTGTTGGAAATGCTGAGGCTGGAGGAACAAGCCCTGGTGCCAATACAACAACTGATCGATATTCATAGGGCTCGGTTTCAGGCAAAAAATTGAAAAAGCGTGGCCGTTGCAACGCTCACGACAAGTAGGTCAGTCCTGTGCGCCGGGCAGGCGCACCTCGCCCTCTCGGGGCTGCACCGGCTTGGGCAACGCCAGACGACTTTCCTTGCCGCGCAACAGCGCATCGGGCCCGACGAGCAGGTCAATGGCGATGGGGCGCGGTGTGGCGGTCCAGGTCTTGCTGAAGAACCCCGTCGACGTCACGTCGACGCCGATCTGGTAGAGCTTGACGCTGCGCGCCGGGTCCAGGTGCGCATAGCCGACGGCGACGCCGACCATCTTCGCGCCCTCGAGTCGCGGCAAGCTCAACTGCCGGGTCTGACCCGGCTCGATAAACAGCCGCGTAAGCCCGATCATCCCGGGCGGCGCGCTGTTCATCAGCAGCAGGCTGCTCAGTTGCTGGGAGCTGCCGGTGTAGGCGGAAAACGCACTGATCTGATCGAACTGCGTGATCACCACCAACAAGTTATGCGCCTGGCCGTCGTACTGATTGAGGTCGTTATCGGCGGTGAAGCTCAGCTCGATGGCGTTTTCGGTGTAGTCCCATTTGAGCGCGGTGAGGGCCTTTTGCTCGGGGGTGAGTTCCTGGCTGCTGCAGCCGACGAGCAGCGTGCAAAGGATGAGCAGATACGCGCAAACCGGTCTCATGACATCACCGTCACAAGGGTCTGACTGCCAGCCGATACCACACCGATCGTATTACCCGGCGCACCGTTCTGCAGGGTTTGCGTGGTGACCCGAACGGCGGGTTTACCACCGACCATGACCTTGGTGCTGCCATCGGTAAAGGTCATTTCGCCCATGATCTTGCCGCTAACGACACCACCTTGTGCGCCCGCCTCATCGCCATTGCTGGAGGTCACCTTGCTCATCTGATTCATCGCTGGCATACCGGCGATCAACACATCGTTCACCAGGCCGCCGGGGTCGGCCATGCTGGTATCGGCAATGTTGGGATAGGGCATCGGAACAGGCCCCGCTGGAGTCGCCGTTTTACAAACATCGGGCTGCGAGGCGGTAGCAATCGCGCCGCCATTGTTGAGCATGTACATAGTGGTTTCCTTAACCCAGCTTGATGCGTTGAGCATCGATTGCAACGGCTACATCCGCGAACAGATCGAGGGTTTCGCCCCGCACACTCCAGTCGCCATCAATGCGTTGGCGCAACGAGCCGGCATGCACGTCTTCGTGCCCTTGCACCTGGCGTCGACTGTCACCGTATTGAGCGTCGTGCCGGGTCGCCTGTTGACTGATGCGTTCGGCGTGCTCGTTAAGCTCCTGCCAATGGCTGTCGGAGCGCACGCCGGTAACGCTCAACCGATCAACACTGATCTCGGTTTTGCTAAAGCGCGCCGAACTGCTTTGGGCTTCAACCTTCAAGCTCGGCCCCGCATCCAGCGCCATACCATCACGCGCCCGAATATTCAGTGCTCCCATTGGGAGGTTCAGGTACAAATCGCCGGGCACCCGCAGCTCACTGCTCTGCGCCTGACTGCGCTCCAGCACGCTGAGGACGTAGCCCTGGTCGCCAGACAGGGAAATCAACACGCAATCCCCCACGGCTGGCTGCAACAGACAGCCCAAGGCGGGCTTCAACCAATAGCGATGACCTTCGGCGCTGACCACACCGAAGCGCTCGCCATCGACGGCATTGATTCGCGCATGGCGCAAAATGGCGGGCTGATCAAGAAACTGCAGAGCTTCATGCATGGGATGAGCGCCTATAAAGTAGGTTGCCAGCGTTGCGCCGCGAGGCGTTCGCTGTCTTGGGGACGAATGGACTGACGGTTGGCGTCGCGCCAGTCGCAGCCTTCGAGTTCGGCCGCATGAAAGTCGGTGTCGGTAAGGTTGGCTGCAACGAACGAGGCTTGAGTCGCTTTCATTTCCTGACATTGGGCGTACTGCAGGGATGCACCGGTGAATACGCCGCCCGTTACATCTGCCTTGTTGAGATTTGCCCGCTCCAGGCAAGCACCTGTGAAGTCAGCCGCAGGAAATTGCGCTTCACTGAAAATTGCCTGGTTAAGCGTTGCACGGGAAAAGCTGATTCGATCGCCCTTGCAGCGATAGAAAGAGGTGGACACTGTGTTTACGGCACTGAAATCAGCCCCCACAAATGTCGACTCATCGAAGGCACATTGCTCAAGACGAGCTTGGCCGAAAGCAGGGTTTTCGAAGCAGCACTCGGTCATCCGCACTTGCTGCCACTGCGCACCCAGAGCCTGCAAGCTGCGCAAACTGCAGCCTTGCCATTGGCATTGCGAAACGTCCACGTCACTCAATACAAGATCATCGAACACCGAATCGATAAAACTCACGCCTCGTAAAGTGGCGAGACTGAGATCCACTGCAACACTATGAGTACGCAGCCAGCGGCCGCCGCTCAGGCTGACGCCGCTGAACTTCGCAAAGTCCAGAGTACAATCGGTCAACATCACGCCATCGAACGGACAGTTGGAGAAATCCGCTCCGCTTAACTGACATCCACGCCATTGACTGGTACTCAAGTTCGCACCGGCAAACCGTGCGCCACGCGCATCCACTCGCTCGAATCGCCCCTGCCCTAGATCGACATTGCGGTAATCACCTCCGGCGAGAATGAGATCGCGCAGAGGCATGCCTTTAGCCAAAAGCGAGTGCAACGCGTCAGCTGGCAATGGGGTAACAAGGGTTATGGATTCAGTGGGGCTCATGTTTTGTCGCCTGTCTGAGTCCCATCAGCTCCCTGATGATTCACCCCCGTCACCACACTGGCGACGGCCTTGCCTGCCGAAGCCACTGCACCGGGGGTGGCCTTGGCTGTAGAAGTAACAAAAGAACTGACTTTGCTGGTGGTATCCGCTAACCCCTTGGCAGCTGTAGCGGCACCTGGAACATCCCAATCCGCTCCCGCATCAAAAACAGCTTGAGTGGTCGCCACCGTAGACGCGAGGGCTCGGACTCCGGCTGCGGCAATACCCGCTTTAGATTCTGCAAATCCTTCTTCGACTCGATTGATGATGGGGGTGCTAATAGTTTTGTCGTTAAGCTTGCTAAGCGCTCGGTTAGCACGCGCTTTTATCAAATCAACAACGTCTCTTACTAACTGGGTCGTATGAAGAACTTTCTTCATTACGTCTTGGGCGGTATACACCACCTGCATCCCACCGGCCGGCAGCTTAACCGGACTCTTCAGCGCAGCCGCGCTGGATTGCAAAAGAATATTCTCCAAACTTAGGGCTACATTGTTGATGGCCGCCAGCTTATTGAGGGCTTTTTGAACCCCACCACGTTTATCCGCGTACAGAGCTTCGTAATCACTCTTGAACTTTGCAAATTGTGTTGCCACCGGAATCGGCATCGCAATTAGACCCAGCTTTCCGGTATTGGAATACGCCGCTTCACAATGCACTTCGTTACTTATCAGAAAGTCGGCGATTATATTTTTTAGAGCGCAGACGTCACCCTCCACCTGCAAGGAATCCTTGACCAACAGGCAACCGCCTACCACCACATTACCGTCCAGGAGGATGGGCGCATTGTTTCGTGTTTTTATGACGAGGCCACTACTGTCCAGTGTAATGGTGTGATCGTTGCCGGTTATCTTAAACGAGTTAATACCTCGAACAGCGCCGATGTCCGTCGTAACCCCGAACTGCGAGGCATCAATTGACGCAATAATCGTGTCAACGGCATAGCTCGTGGTTTTAACTAGGTGAGCAGTGGACTGTTCTTTTTTATGGTGATCGTAACGATAGCCACTCCCCTCATTGACGTCGGCCTTGGCCCCGCGCTTGTTGTAATTCAGGACAGTCGCATAATCGGTGTATTGATTTTTTTTACTGTCATCACCGCCGCCAATATTAACCGTACACTGGATATCCGCCCGGGTGATTTCAGCCGTATAAGAGCCTTGCGCTGCTGCAGGCGCTACACCACCAACACTCAAGTTTACCCATCCACCAATTAATTGCTCTGCCGTTGGAGTAGGCATGCCGGCGAAACCTTGAAAACCATCATCGCGGATATGTTTATCCGGCCTGAGGAAATCGGTGGTATTGAAATCGGAACTGCGTCCAATACTTGAGCCGTAAACATCACCTACGTAGTGCGTATAGGTGTCAGAGGCCAATTCCATATGATCTTGTGTCGTCAAATGGGCACCGCTGATCGCGCCATCGCCCATCACCAGATTTGTCTTGCCCGCCGGAGACCCCAAGGCCATTAAAGCACCGGCTTTATTGTCATCCACGACCAGATAACTTCCGCCAGGACTAGAGAACCCACTTTGCGTTACATTGCTCTCATTGACCCGATTGAGGTTTTCCGAGTTGGGCACTGTACCGGTAATAATCGGACGATCCGGGTCGCCCTCCAGAAACGAGACCAATACCTCGGCGCCTTTGAGTAGCGGAAAATGCATGCCATGCCCGGCACCGCTGGACAAAGTGACCATGCGTAGCCACGCGGACCCCCGGATAACCTCTTTTTGGCTGCGAACAAACGGGAAGATGACCTTATAACAACCATGCTCATTTAACAGCGGTTTGCCGCTGTCATCGCCATCGACAATTGCACTCAGCACACCCGTGATATGAGGCTTCGGCGTACTGCAAGGAGCCCTGTATTGCACGTTCGCAGGCAAGGCGACAAAACGCGTACTGCATTGCAAAGTACTGTCCACCTCACTGTGTTCGAGGGAGGGTAGTGGCTGGCTACCCTCATGCTGGACCTCGACAACCAGATACTGAGTGTTGAGCACGGCTCGCGGATGGTCGCTCAACGCCATCAGATAGCCCGCCCGCAACCCCGTCGCACTGCCGCCGCCGTGGAACTCGCGGCTTCTGCAACCCAACGCCTGAGCGCGACGCTTGGCCAGCCATGCACCCTTTGTCGTTGAGCCGAAATGCTCTCCGTGCAGTCCATAGTCACCGAAGAACACGCTGCTGCGGGTCGCCGCAGCGGCAGTGCGTTCATCATTGACAGGCATACTCGCATCAGCGACCGAGGCCGTGGCCTGCAGTTTCAATTGCGCATTGGTCGCAGAGAAATCCGTCAACACCACTTGACTGGCTTGGCTGATCATCCTGCGCCTGAACGTCCTGGCAACGGCCAGTGTCGTCTCGACCTGAACCCCACTGCTCAAGGGGCGAAAAACAAGCCTGGTCAAACCCGTTGCTTGCAATTTCTGGTCACTGCATAACACCAGGGCTTCCTGACTGGGACCTTGTTCGAAGTAGTAGTAGACACCGTAGTACTCCAGTAACCGCGAAAGAAAGTCAAAGCTGGTTTCTTCGAACTGACACGTAAAGCTAGCGCTCATAGAGTCCAGATCTTCTTTGAGAAAACGCAGATCAAAATCGAAATCGCCAACTTCACTTGAATACTGACCAGGTCCGGCGTTGACCAGCCCAACCTCTTTCAGTACATCCGTAACAATCTTATCCAGACTGCTGTCCAGCCAAATTTCGGAGAATCGAAACTGACGCAACAGCGCCATCCTCGGCTCCAGAACCACGCGGAAGAAAAAATACTCTCCATTGTCATCAAGCTGCTCCACGTCAGTGACCACGCCGTGATAAACCTGCGGCAGGCCTTGGGCATCAGTAATGGCCAGGGTCGCGGGTTTACCGAGCATGGCCTCGTCATCCAGCGTTGAGTCGCGTGATACCAAGCGCACCTCAAAGCGGTAAGGCCGGGAAAGTGCTTCCTCTCCTTTCCAATCGAATACTCGAATTGCGGCATTCGGAAATGCTGTGCTGACGAAGCTACACAGGGGTGTATCAATTGCTTGCATGGTCGGCTCCATGGACAGCATCGACTCATAAGCCATCAGGCGGTCCTCAAGCAGAAAAGGGGATAATCAATCACAAGGCAGGTCCTCAAGCACTCGGCAACGGGTCATCAGCGCTCCGTGAAAAAGAGCCCCTTTGCCCTTGACGCCTTCGGTTAAGGTTCCATGCAAATTGCTGCCACGAAGGTCGGTTTGGGCCAGATTGACCTTACGCAATCCGGCCTCCAGCAAATTCGCACCCGTCCATGTGGCGCGACTGAGATCAGTGCCCGTGAAGTCCGCACTGCTGGCATCCACGTGATAGCCATCGCTGTCGCTCAAATCGCAATCCAGGACCAATGCGTGTGACAGGCAAGCACCGCGCAAGCTGGCGCGATTCAGGAAAGCGTGTTGCAAGCTAGCGTTGCTGAGATTGGCACCATCCAGACGTACTGACGGCAGGCGACAGCCCTGGTCGAGTTGCCATTGCTGCAGCCGGGCGTTACTCAGATCAATATCGATGCCCTGACTCTCGGACCAGGAGGCACCTTGCAGATCAGCCCCGCAGAACGCCATACCATTGAGTTCACAGGCACGAAGCTGGGTCTTGCTCAGTTGTGCATCTGCCACATTTGCACCGCTCAGGTTACAGCGCTGCCAACGTCCACCCGCCCAGTTGACGCCTTGCAACCGGGCAGCGAGAAAACTGCACTCAACCCATTGCGTCGCCTGACCTTTGGCACCGGTAAAATCAGCACCGTCGAGCGTGCATTGCTCAGCGTAAGTTGCATTGAAATCCGCACCGTGCGCCTGCATCCGGTCCATCGAGCAGCGCTCGAAAATGGCGCCGTCCAAACACGCATCAGTCAGGTTGGCATCGCTGATCTCGCAGTCGATAAAGTGGCTAAGGCTCAGGTCTGCGCCGATAAAGGATGTACGCAAGAACTGGCACTTATGGAACTGGCAGCTCTTGAACACAGCGGCGCCAAAGTCAAATCCGGAAAAATCCAGCGACAGAAAGTACTCGCCATCGAGTGCTTGTTTACTGTCATGACTGGCCTGCAACAATTCTCGAGTCCAGTCAGGAGCGATGCCGGCTGAAACCTCTTGGGGTGAAACGGTTTTCATCGCAACAATCAGCGACTCAAGTTCGCTGATTTGCACTGCTCTTTGCTGCGCCTCGGCACTGCCTTCGGCGAGTGGGGCGTCGGTCAGCAAACCGCTGAATCGTATCAATGGATCATGGGCTTTGGCCTCGGCCAGCAAATCCTGTGCAGACATGCCCAGGTCACTGGCCATTTGCTCGAGCTGTTGCTGCAAGGTCGCCTCAAGCTCCACGACCATAGCCTCCAGATCCGTCTCTCCTAGCAAAGTATCGAGTTGCGCCTGGGCCATAGTCGGGGCGGGTGGCATCGCCGAAGCTTGCAGCTCGGCACGCAAGGCTTGTGGGTCCCGGTCCAGCAATCGGGCAACATCCTCTACCTGTTGCTGAATGGCAGCCTCACTTTCAGCCAGCATGATTTCAATCTGTTCCGGCCCCGCAAGCATTTCGACTTGCTCGCGGTAAGCCTCAGCATCAGCGGGTGTCTGGATGCCCCCCAGTGACCGTAGAGCTGAAGGCACAGATTCGTCCTGCCCATCCGAAAAAAGTTGATGCGCGGCGTTGAGCGTGGCATGCAGCTTAGGCATTAAAGACGTCAGGCTGCGTTCCATCGCTTGCGCCGTTTGCAGGCTCCCCATTGGATCCGCGACGCCCGTCAATTCCATGGACAAGGCCAGGTTCTTTTCATGCTCAGCGATGAACGCAGCAACATCTGCCTCAAAGTCGGCGCTCAACCGGGACAGTTTTTCTTCCTGTTCATCTGCCAGGGCTGCGTCGCCCGGCGGCACTTGCTCATCGCCGTGAGGACCGGAACGCTGCGGCCACAGCTCGGCAATCCACTCCTCTGGGCTCTTACCCGGGTCCGTTGCACGTTCGCAACGCAACGCCACTGCAGCAAGATCGTCGCCATCAATGTCCCGCACGGGGATCTGCGTTCGATAGACCAGCAGCACCCGCTCGACATCCGGAAACAACCATACGGTGTCCAGCTCAAGTTTTGCCTCTTCGATAAAGGGCGCGCATGCCGCCTGTGAACCTGTCGTCAACGTGTGCTGAACAAACAGCCGTGGGCGAAAGCCCGGCAAACGGCCGGTGATCTCCAACTGCGCAGGATGCATACCGGAAACGGACCAGGCCTCATTCCCTGCCCAATAGCCCGGTTGGACCTGATCCTGGGCGACTTCGTCAAACCAGCGTGGGTCTGTGTCCAACGGCGCAAAAGGCGCACGCTGACGTGCCCAAGCATCATCACAGGTCCCGAAAAAAGTCCGGCGCTCCCGGGAGTGAGGCAACAGCGGCAGCAAGCTGGCTACCTGCACAGCTTCACCAGGCGCACGCAAGGGCGTTTGCGGGCTTTCGACTTGAGGCAAGATCAGGCCTTCGGCGACATCCGGCTCAGTCGTGTAGCCGATCCCTTGAGGGTTGTCCGGGCTGTCGGCACCGCCATAGGCATGCTGCAAGTCCAGCGGAAAGACTGTCAGCGCACCACAGACAACAGGACTCCAACCCAGCAAACCTTTACGCCACTGGCGAGGAGGCTGCACATGCAGGGTCTTGACCAGCGAACCTAAGTTGACCCGCACCGCCATGCCAGCCTGTTGCGCTGTATTCAAAGGATAGGCGCTGCCGTGAACGGCAAAGGTGCCATGGGGTTTTTTCAAGCCACGATCGAACGGCTGTTTGGCGAAGCGCTCGGCCAGCCATGGCTGTGCCTGATCAGCCGTGACAATCGTTTGATCCGCTTCGTACAACAGCCCCACAGTCACCACCATGCAGGGACTATGTTCCAGACGATCCCGAGCGACCAATAACAGGCTGGCATCACCGTAATCAAGGCGCATGACGACGAGTCTCCCTGAGGTTCGACACAGTCACTGCAAGGTCCATAGTTGGCTGCACACGAGGCTGTCTATACGTTGCATGATTCATGGCTTAGACCAACTCTTCCAACGGCTCGGCAGCCAGGTCCGAAGCCCCGCTTTCGTTGGCCAGGATGCGGCTGATCAGCCACTCCCCCGAAGCATCCACCGCCACATGCAACCCAGCCAGCGGGCGCTGATCGGCAATCGCCCCGAGCAAGACGTCCGACAGACGCGGCGTCAGGCTTTTGCGCAAAATGAAGTCGATATTGCGCGCCCCGCTCTCCACTTCCGTGCAACGCGCGGCGATGGCGGCGGCGACCTCTTCTGCAAACGTCAAACGGACTTTCGACGAAGCCAGCAGGCGCTCGCTGAGCCGGCCCAGCTTGAGGCGCACGATGCCCGCCAGTTGCTCGCCACCCAGGGTGAAGAACGGCACGATGGTCATGCGCGCCAGCAACGCCGGCTTGAAATGCCGGGACAGGGTCGGACGGATCTTTTCCGCCAGGGTGTCCGGATCGGGACGCCCGTCAACGCACAGGTTCTGGATCTCTTCGGTGGCCAGGTTGCTGGTCAGCAACACCACGGTGTTGGAAAAATCGATCTGCCGCCCTTCGCCGTCAGACAGGCTGCCCTTGTCGAAGACCTGATAGAAAATGTTCACCACGTCCAGGTGGGCTTTTTCCACTTCATCGAGCAGCACCACCGAATACGGACGCTTGCGCACCGCCTCGGTCAACATGCCGCCCTCGCCGAAGCCGACATAGCCGGCGGGCGAGCCCACCAAGCGGCTGACGGTGTGCTTCTCCTGGTACTCACTCATGTTCACCGAGATCATCGCCTGCTCGCCGCCGAACAAATGTTCGGCCACGGCCAGGGCGGTTTCGGTCTTACCGACACCCGAGGGCCCGACCAGCAGGAACACGCCCAACGGCTGTTGCGGATCGCGCAGGCCGGATTGCGCGGCCTTGAGGATTTCGGCGATCTGCTCGACGGCGGTGTCCTGACCGCGAATGCGCATCTTGAGGTTGTCGGCCAGGGCCAATACGCCGCCCGCCGCATCGCGCAGCACTTTGCCCAGCGGCACGCCGGTCCAGTCGGAAACCACCTGGGCAATCGCATCGGGGCTGACTTCGGTGAACAGCAGCGGCGCGTCACCTTGCAGCGCGGCCAGCGTTTCGCGGGCCTGATCCAGCTCGGCCTGGCGTTCTTCCAGCGATGCCAGTACCTGCGCAACCTCGCCTTCGGCCGGAACCGGCAGATCCTGTTCTTGCAGAGTCAGTTGCTTGCGTGCTTCAAGGACGCGCAGCGCTGCGTCGCGCTCGGCCAGCCAGCGGACTTCCAGTGCAACACGACGCTCGTCAATATCAGCCTGTTCGTCGGCGATATCGGTCAGGCGTTGGTCTTCCACAGGGAAACCATTGCCACGGTCGCGCTCCAGGGCGCTCTGTTCACGCGCCAGACCGGACAACTGCCGCTCCATGCGCTCCAACTCGGCAGGCTTGATGCCCAGGCCGATCCGTACCCGGGCGCTGGCGGTGTCGAGCAAGTCCACGGCCTTGTCCGGCAGCAAACGCCCGGTGATGTAGCGATCGGACAATTCGGCAGCGGCAACGATAGCGTCATCACGCACGCTGACCCCGTGGACTTTTTCGTAGTGGCCCTTGAGCCCGCGCAGAATCAACACCGCCGTCTTGACGCTCGGCTCGTCCAGTTTGACCAGTTGGAAACGGCGCGCCAGGGCCGGGTCTTTCTCGAAGTACTTCTTGTACTCCGACCAGGTCGTGGCAGCGATGGTGCGCAGTTCGCCACGGGCCAACGCGGGTTTGAGCAGGTTGGCCGCATCCGAGCCACCCGCCGCGCCGCCGGCGCCGATCAGCATGTGCGCTTCATCGATGAACAGGATCACCGGCGTGGTGGACGCCTTGATCTCTTCGATGACGCCGCGCAGGCGGTTTTCGAACTCGCCCTTGACGCTGGCGCCGGCTTCCAGCGCACCGAGATCCAGGCTGAGCAGGCGTGTGTTTTTGAGGAAGTCGGGGACTTCATTCTGGCTGATCAACAACGCCAACCCCTCTACCACGGCGGACTTGCCCACACCTGGTTCGCCCACCGCGATGGGGTTGTTTTTACGCCGCCGGGCGAGGATGTCGATCATCTGGCGAATCTCATCATCGCGCCCGAAAATCGGGTCGATGCGCCCCGCCGCTGCCTTGGCAGTCAGGTCCTCGCAAAAGCGCGCGATATTGTCTTCGGCAGCGGGCGCAACACCGCCGGCACTGCCCAGCGAAGCGCAGGCCGTGCCGGTCTGCAGGCTGTCCAGCGGACCTTCACTGGAGCCGCCCAACAGCTGAGCAAACTCTGCCGTCAGGGCATCGGTGGAAATCGGCTTGAGCAGTTCGCCGTAACGGGTGCCGGCGGTGTAGTAACCCAGGCGCGATACCAGCGCCAGCAACAGCGAGCCGCCACGAATTCGCCCGGTGCCGACCACCAGCGAGGCAATCAGCCAGGCGTCCTGAATCCACTCAGTGAGCAGGCCGGCGAACACCGGACGCCCGGGGTTGCCGTTTTTCAGTTGCGCCAGGCCCTCATCCAGCAGCGCACGCAGGCGCAGCGGATCGATCTCGAATCGAGCGAGGATGCGCGTCGTATCGGCGTCCGGATCTTCCAGCAACTGGCGCAGCAGGTGCTCCAGGGAAATCTCGTAGTGAGCCCGCGCCAGGGTCTGGCCCGCCGCGTTCTCCAGGGCCTTGGTGCTGTACACATTGAGCCGTGCAAACAGCGGTTTGAGTTCTACCTGAATCATCTAGCGAGCCCTCTCTTCGAGCATTGGTCCGTGTTCGGCCGTCAGCATGAATACAACGTCGTCCTGTGTGTCACCGTCACCGAGCCAGGTATCCAGGCCCAGCCGCTGCCAGCCGCCCCCCAGCGAAGCGCACTGCTGCTTATCTGCCGCAAGACGCATGACCAGTCGGCTGCGTAGCGGTGTCTGCAGATACAATCCCACCAACCGTTCAAGCTTTTGATACAGCGCTTGCCCCGGCAATAACCCGTGAAAAGCCGCGGTACTCAGTGACGTCAGGCGGATGTCCAGCGTGCCGCTGCGGTCCATGACTTCACGACCGAGCAGGCTGTTTTCGCCCAACACACCGCACTGCATGCCCAGGTAAGTGCGCGCCGCACGGTCGATGCGCAGACGCGTCTCGACACAGGGCACGACTTCCACCGCGACATCACCGAGCGCGGCCTTGACCAGTTGCTGCAGACCCAGGGCCGAACGTGGGTATTGGTTGAACAACCCGGCATACCGCAGCAAATCGTTGGATTGATCGCGTTGCTCCGGACGCGCGTCCGCAATGCCGATCAGCGCCTGCAACTGGCGCAGGCTCTTGACGTCGCGCCGCTCGGTAATATCGATCCAGATCCGGTGCTTTTCCCAAGCACGAAACAGCAACGGATAGAGCGAGGCATGCAGGATGTCGAGAAAGTCACGTCCCGCAGAGTGGCCCAGCAGTTGCTCGTCGATCAGGTCTTCGGTGTAAAACGTCGGCAACGGCGAGGTGACGCCATACAGACCGAAAAAGTTCGCCTCGATCCGATAGCGACCGTCGTCGTCCTGCTCGATCCCCTCGATATCCCGCAGCGGAAACCCAAGCCCCAGACGCGGCCGGACGCGCACGTTGTCGACGAAGCCTTTTTCGCTCGGGAAACGTAACCGCAACAGGCGCAAGGCCTGGAAAAACCCGAACTCGCCGCCGTCATCGAGCAGCGGATCGATCACAACAGGCGTTGGTGCCCGATCTTCGCTGGCCATTTCAAGGTCTCGTGGTTGACGCTGTCGAACAGCGTGAAAGCGGTAAAGCTGTTGATTGCCGTACAGCCAGCGAAAAACTCATCGAGCACGCAACCGAACAGGTAGAAATTGCCGGGGCTGAGAAAGTAGTCGCCCCGGCACTCGACCCGGACCTCACTGCCTTCGATCGGCAGCCCACGAATAAAGCGCCGCTCGTGGCTGACGGTGACGGTTTCGATGGAGTCGATACGCCGCTGGTTGGCGTCCTGGGCACCTTCGCTGACACTCGGCAGATACAGCGCGAGCAGCCCGCGCAGGTAGTCGCGATCGGCCAGGCGGAAGTGGTTGGCATTGAGCTGCGAGAGCATGCGCCACAGCAACTTGTCGTCGAACTTGGGCGGCTGGCACGGTGTGATGCCACGAATGCTCTTGAACTCGACCCTGGGCGGCGTGTTGTCGGTAGGCTGGTTCAAATCGCCCAGGCGCAGGCTTTCCGGCAACTTGCCATTGGTGCAGAGCAAACCGATGGACAAGGTCATCTCGCCCGGCACTTTGCCTTCGCTGTAGGGCAGGCTCAGATAGTGGTCATAGCCTTGGGCATCGATGCTCGAGGCGCGGATGCGCAGGTTATAGGTGTCGCGCTGCGAGAAGGTATTGAACGGTTCCAGCAGCCGCTCCCCGCCTGCGGCGGAATAAGCACTGACCTTGAGCACCGAATGAATCCGCATGCTCATGCGCTGGCCATGGTCGGCAGGCTGGATGCGATAGTCGACTTGCTTGTGGTCGATGCGCAGCGGGTGCGCGTCCTGGGCGAACAGATTGATCGCTGGCGTCACCCCCAGCAAAAAGCTGTTGGCCGACAGATTCGGCGTCCAGTCCGGCAGGTTCTCGAACATCAGGCGCACGCTGAAACGCCCGTCGGCGCCTCTCGCCCGCCATTGTTTGAACCCGCAAAGCTCGATAAACAGAAATTTCTCGGGCAGCGCGAAGTATTCCTGCAGGCAACGATAGGCCGGGTGCGCGGTATCGGGAAACGGCAGCAAGGTGTTGCTCGCATCGAATCCCAGGCCACGCAAATGGCTGGCCGGCAGTACGGTCATCGGCTGCTCTTGGGCGCAGATACGAATCTCACGCAGGTTGAGCTGCAGCAGACGCAACAACTTGGAGCCATCGGCCAGGCCATCACCCAGATAGAAACGCAGGCTGTCGGCCAGCCAGCTATTGGGGTCGGCGGTGGTAAAAGCAAAGTCCAGAACCAGGCTGCGCTCTTCACCGGCGGCGCCGTCCCAGCGGCTACTGACCAATTGCAACGGTTCCAGATCGACCGCCGCGGTGCTGCGAAAGCGCACCCGCTGGCCATCGACCGGTACCGAGGCAATTTCGCATCCAGGCTCGATACGCGAGACCTCCTGCAATGCCCCACGCGGCTGAAATTGCAGCAGCGTCAGGCAGGGCAAGGGTTGCAGGTAATGGGGATAGAGCAGCTGCGCCAACTCTTGAATGAACTCGGGAAACTCGTCATCCAACCGTTGGCGAACCATCCCGGTAAGAAACGCCACGCCTTCGAGCAAGCGCTCGACATCCGGGTCATTGGCCGAGTCCACCCCCAGCAGCGGCGCCAGGGCCGGGTTGCGGCGAGCAAACTCATCGGCCAGACGCCGCAGTTGGTTGAGTTCATTTTGATAATGGCTGTTGAGCATGACTTAGTGCATCGCCAGGGACACGCGACCGTCCGAAGACACACGCGTTGCCAGGTGAATGGGAATGTCCCGGTCATCGATCGACACCACGCCTTCAAGACTGAAACTCAGCGACAACACTTCCTGCGCGCCTTCGGCGACCAGGATGCGCGGCGACTTCAAGCGAGGCTCATAGCGGGCGATCATGCGAGTCATGTTCTCGATTATTTGCGTGGTCTCGCCGGTCGCAAACGAACCGGCCAGATTGGTGAAGTCAGGTACGCCAAACTCGGCGTCAATCGGCACGCTGCCGCGCCGCGTATTCAAAATGCGTTGCAGATGCTGGACGATCGACTGCGTCAACACTTCCGCCTGGGTCAGGTGCGTGCGACCGGTTTCGACCTGCAGGCTTGTGATGCGCTCCAGCAATCGTTTTTCTCTCAACGCGGTGTACCTTCTGCGATAGCAAGAACGCCGCCCTGGACCAGGGCAGCATTGAACAGTCGAACCTGGCTTACGCTTTTGGCGCCAACCACGAGTCTTCGGCTTCGATACCGTCCGGCACCCAGGTCCAGACGATTTTTTCGTAGGTGATGCCGATGTCTTCCATATGGCCCATTTGCTTGAACTCAGGGTTCAATACGTTCGGCACCCAGGTGTGGGCCGAAACGAGCACGGCATTGCTCAGGGTGATGGTGTAGTACTTTTCTTCGGTGCCTTTAGGCGAGATCCGATAGAACTCCAGCACAACGGACTTGAGCTGCTCGCCGGAAGTCAGGGCTTGCAGCAACTTTGGAGAAGACTTGTCGATTTCCTTGGTCAGGGTCATGCCCTGGTGAACACGCTTACCAGCAGGCAGGCCGGTCTGCGGATTCTTCGGAATATCGATCAGGTGTTCGACGGCCTGAACAAGGATCATTCCTTCATGACCGGTAACGGTGCTGGAACCTTCGATCTTGCCTTGGTTCTGGCCTTCGATACTCAAGTAGCATGGCATTGGCATAACGTGTACTCCGGGGTTAATCAGTTAGTTTTCAGGCATCGATCAGAGCCTCTGGCCCTGTCTCGCTGCGTTGAATCCATCGTATGGAAACGCCGAGGCAATGACCCTCGGGTGAACACCTGAATGGGCAACCGCTGCGTTGCCCATTCGTGCTACCGATCAGCTCTTGTCGAGCTTGCCCACCAGCGACAGCGTGAAAGACGCGCCCATGTACTTGAAGTGCGGGCGAACTTTCAAACCGACGCGGTACCAGCCTGGATCCCCTTCGACGTCGCTGACGGTAATGTCCGCCTGACGCAATGGACGACGGCTGCGCACACCGGCCGCGGGGTTATCCATGTCGGCCACGTACTGGCGAATCCAGGTATTGAGTTCCGACTCCAGGTCGCCGCGCTCTTTCCAGGTGCCGATGTTTTCGCGCTGGATGACCTTGATGTAATGGGCCAGGCGACTGACCACAAAGATGTACGGCAGTTGGGTGCCCAGCTTGTAATTCAGCTCGGCTTCCTTGCCTTCTTTGTCATTGCCGAAGTACTTGGGCTTCTGGCACGAGTTGGCGGAGAAGAACGCCGCGTTATCGGTGTTCTTGCGCATGGTCAGTGCGATAAACCCCTGCTCGGCCAGTTCGAACTCGCGGCGCTCGGAAATCAGCACTTCGGTTGGAATCTTGGTCTGGGTTTCACCCATGGCCTCGTAGTTGTAGATCGGCAAATCGCCGACGGTGCCGCCACCCTGTGGGCCAATCACGTTGGCGCACCAGCGGTACTGGGCAAAGCTGTCGGACAGGCGACTGGCGAAGGCAAACGCGGCGTTGCCCCATAGGAAGTCCTGGTTACCACCACCGACGTTTTCGTTGTAGCGGAACGTCTTGGCAGGAATCGTGTCTTCGCCATACGGCGTGCGCAGCAGGAAGTGCGGCAACGTCAGACCAACGAAACGCGCGTCGTCGCTTTCGCGAAAGGCGTTCCATTTGGTGAACTGCGGCCCCTCGAAGACGGCTTGCAGATCCTTGAGGTTGGGCAGGTCGGCAAAGCTGTCGATGCCGAAGAACTGCGGGCCGGCCGAGGCGATGAAGGGCGTGTGAGACATCGCCGAAATGGCCGCGACCGATTGCAGCAACTTCATGTCCTGCGCGCCCGGGTTGAACTCGTAGTTACCAATGATGGAGCCGAACGGCTGGCCACCGAACTGGCCGAACTCTGCGGTGTACACCGCCTTGTACAGACCCGAACGGGTGATCTCCGGCGCATCCTCGAAATCTTCGAGCAGCTTCTCTTTGGAAACGCTGAGGATTTCCAGCTTGTTGTTCTCGCGAAAATCCGTGCGATCGACCAAAAATTTCAGCGAGCGCCAGGACGATTCCAGCTTCTGAAATTGCTGGTGGTGAATGATCGCGTCGACCTGGCGACACAGCTTGGCATCCAGCGTAGCGATCATGTCGTCGATCAATCCGGCGCTGACCTTCTCGGACTGCCGGGCCGGCTCGAGCAGCTCGGCGACAAAGGCTTCGAGGCCCTGACGGGTGACGGCATACGCCTCGTCGCCCGGCTTGACGCGAGTCGCTTCCACCAACTGATCCAACAGGGAAACCGACTCGACCGCCTGGCCGGTCGTATTCGCTGCCTGACTCTTTTCTTCGCTCATGGGTTATTCCTTGTCCTTTACGCCGAGTTCCGAGAGCAAACGCTCGCGGGCACCGTCATCGTTCATCAGGGCCTGAAGCTGCTTGCGAAACTCCGGCAAATTGCCCATCGGCCCTTTCAAGGCCTTGAGCGAATCACGCAGGGCGATCAGCTGCTGCAACTCGGGAACCTGGGCCACGATGGCATCCGGCTCAAAATCGCGAATGGACTGGAAGGTCAGCGATACCGGGAGTTGCTCATCCTCTGGCGCGTTTTCCGCCAGACGATTGGGTACCGCCAACTGCAGGCTCAGGTTCTGGCCCTTGAGCACATCGGTGAAGTTGTCTTTGTCGACGCGGATCGGTTTGAGGTCTTCAACCGGCGTATCGTCTTCACGCAAGGTGAAATCGCCGATCACCAACTGCTTGAGGGGTAGCTCGACCTGTTCCTGCGCGCCGCCGGTGTCAGAGCTGTAAACAATATTGACGCGCTCTTTAGGCGCGACCGAACCTTCACTAGCCATTAAATCTCACTCCTGTTTACCGGACTCGCTCAACGCAGCCGTTAGAAAACTCAAGGCATGGATATGCACACGCCTGCCAGGTATTGCCTGTTGCTCATTCAACTTGCCGGCTGGCTGGCCAAACGCCAGAAAGCCGGCAAATCCATTGCTGCCAACTGTTGCCCCCACAACGCTCTCGAACCGCCGTCTTCATGCGCCAGGGCCAACTCCAATAACGGCCGGACCAGATCCGGCTCCCAACGATCGAGGCCCTGCTCCGTCGCTTCCTGGAGCAATACATCCACGGCCACACGCAACTGCGCGCGAGGGTCGAAACGCTGTAGCAAATGGCATTGGGCGGCGCGCAGGCGAAACCGCTCGCGGCCGCTGCCGGCCTCTCGCACGGCGGCCTGCAAACTTGCCAGCGCTTCGTTCAAACGGCCT
>NZ_JAKNRV010000409.1:0-4237 GCF_023072625.1 Pseudomonas emilianonis | reverse complement strand
TGGGCCGTTCGCTGCCGAACAGCGCGCGCACCCGTGGCATCAGCGCGGCCGGGCCACCCCAGTTGTTGCGGACCCAGTTGAGCGCATCGTCGTGCATTGGGTAGCAGAACAGGCGCCAGTAGTCGCGTAGTACTTCGCCGAGCAGGTCGCTGTGGTCGGTTTCCAGGGTCTGGGTGAACAGGCTGCCGCTGTCGAAGGCGTGTTCGCGCAGCATGCGCTGGCACCAACTGTGGATGGTCGAAACGGCGGCTTCATCCATCCATTGCGCGGCGATGTCCAGGCGGTTGGCGCAGGCGGGCCATTGCTCGGGCGCGTATTGATCGCGCAGTTCGGCGATCAGGGCGTCGGGCTGTGGGATCTCATCACGGAAGAACCGCGCGGCTTCGGCCAGGCGGATGCGGATGCGTTCGCGCAGCTCTTTGGTGGCGGCGTCGGTGAAGGTCACCACGAGGATTTGCGGCGGCAGCAGTTCGCGGCCGAAACCGGCGTCATCGCCACCGTGGCCGAGCACCAGACGCAGGTACAGGGCGGAAATGGTGAAGGTCTTGCCGGTGCCGGCGCTGGCTTCAATCAGTTGGCTGCCCTTTAGCGGGAAGGCCAGGGCCAAGGGTTTGCTGCTCATGCGCCGGCCTCCTCGCCAGTGAGTGATCGCCAGAGGGCGTTGATCAGGGGGCGATACAGGGTTTCGCACCAGCCTTCGAATTCTTCGCTGGCCACCAGGGCCGCGTAGTCGGGGAATTGCCGGGTGAGCGCGGGGGTTTCGCGGCGTTCGCCATCGGTGTTGATGCCATCACCTTCGTAGGCTTTACTCGCGGCCGCCGCGGCTTTGGCCGGGTCGGTTTGACCGAGCCAGGCGAACGCGGTTTTAACCGCAACGGGCAGCGGTTTGGCCATGCCGATGTGCCAGGCCAGCAGCAGGTCGCCGAGGATGTCCCGGGCGCTGGAGGGCTCCAGCGGGGCCAGCAGCAAGGTGTCGTCACTGGCCACCAGCGCGGTACTCAACGGCAAGCCGCAGGCGCAGGCGACCAAGTGGTTGACCCACGGGCGAATCAGCCGATGCCACTTGCGGGTCTTGATCGAACCGATGCTGTTGGGGATCGTGGTGACACTCAACAATCCGCCGTCACTGCGCCGATGCAGGCCGCTGATCCAGCCTTCGAGCTGAATGCCTTGATGCTCGAAACTGATCGGTTCCGCCCCAGTGTGTGGCGTGGGCCAAAGGGCCAGCAGTTGTTGATAGCGTTGCAGCAGGCCAGGCAAGGGCTCGATCAGTTCGTTGCGCAGGCACTCGCCGAAACCGACCATGGGCAGCAGGCCACTGCCTTGCAGGCGACGGGCCTGGGCGCTGAGCGCCTGGTCGATATGATCGGGCTGGCTCAGCGCAGCGTTCAGCAAACTGTCGCTCAAGCTGTAGCGTTGTAGGGCATCGAGGACAAAGGGTTCCTCATCGGCCAGCGGCACTTCGGCGGCTTCGAAGAATACTTTCAGACGCTGGCTGAAGAAGTGTTTGACCGGGTTGCGCAGGAAGTCCTGCAACTGGCCGA
Organism: Pseudomonas emilianonis; assembly: GCF_023072625.1. Classification (NCBI taxonomy): domain Bacteria; kingdom Pseudomonadati; phylum Pseudomonadota; class Gammaproteobacteria; order Pseudomonadales; family Pseudomonadaceae; genus Pseudomonas; species Pseudomonas emilianonis. The sequence goes on along the minus strand of NZ_JAKNRV010000409.1, from coordinate 2,693 downwards.
GGCTCAGGGGTTCTTCCTGTTGATGGGCAGCAAGTTCGGTGTGGTCCGCCGGCGCATCCGTCACCTCGTGCAGCAACTGCCATTCGCGGGCGTAGCTGAACAGCGGGTCGCCGGCGTGGAAATAGCGCGCACTGAAGGGCTGGAGCGGGTGTTCCTGGGTCATTGCGTCAAGCAGCGGTGCGTCGCTTTGGGCGTGCTGCCAGCCGCTGGCAAGATGGTCGCGCAGTTGGCCGATCAATACCGATGCCGGGCGCTCGCTGTTGTCGCGAATGCTGCGGCCGACCCAACTGATGTAGAGCTGGTCGCGGGCTGACAGCAGGGCTTCGAGCAGCAGGTAGCGGTCGTCTTCGCGGCGTGAACGGTCGCCGGGGCGGTAGTCGCTGCCCATCAGGTCGAAATCCAGCGGTGGTTGGGCGCGGGGGTAGTCGCCGTCATTCATGCCGAGCAGGCAGACGAGCTTGAACGGGATCGCGCGCATCGGCATCAATGTGCAGAAATTGACAGCTCCGGCGAGGAAGCGCTGGGACAGGCGGCCTTGGTCCAGACCGGCGAGCCACGCCTCGCGGACTACGGTGAGCGGTAACTCGTCCTGCAGGCCGACGGACTCGCAGGTTTCCAGCCAGGTTTCCCTGAGCTGTTCGAGCTGGCCCAACAGGTAGTCGTCGTGTTCGCTGCTGGGCAGGAAAAACAGCTGCATCAAGCGTTGCAGGCGCTCGCCCCATTCTTGCGGAACCGCAGGTTGCGATAGGGCTTGGTGGGCGTCGCTGAGTGCGTCGAGCAACGCGACCAGCGGGCCGATCAAGGCCGCGTCGAGGCCACCGATTTCGTCGTAGGGCTCGATACCGTCGCAGGCGAGACCCGTGCCCACGGCATAACCCAGCAGCATCCGCCGCAAACCAAATCGCCAGCTGTTTTGCTCCAGTTCGTGGGGCAGGCCAAGACCGGCGCGCTGCTCGGCGTTGAGGCCCCAGCGGATGCCGGCGCCTTCGATCCAACGATGCAGCGTGGGCAGGTCGCGTTCCTTGATGGCGAAGCGCTCGCGCAGAGCCGGGACGTCGAGCAGGTCAAGAATTTCACTGACCGGAAAGCGGCTGTCGGGGAGCTTGAGCAGGTGTTCGACGGCGATCAGCAGCGGGTCGCGGCCGCGTTGGCCTTGGTCGGTGAGGGTGAAGGGGATGAAGCGTGGATCGCTGCGGTCCAACTGGCCGAACACTGCACGAATGTGCGGCGCGTAGCTGTCGACGTCGGGGACCATGATGATGATGTCGCGGGGACGCAACGCGGGGTCGGCGCTGAAGCGTTGGAGCAGTTGGTCGTGGAGGATTTCCACTTCGCGTTGGGCGCTGTGGGCGATGTGAAAGCGGATGGAGGTATCGCGCTGCAGATCGACGGCGGGCCATACGTCACGGGTTTCGTTGAGGGGGCGCAGTTCGAGGATATCGTCCTGGAGCTGGTTGAGCAGTGTGGTCGGTTCGCTGTCGCTGAACAGGTCGATGCGGCCGTCGCGAAATGCAGCGCGGTAGCTGTTGGGATCGTCGTAGCTGTCGAGCAGGCTAATGTAGTCACGGCCCTGTTTGCCCCAGGCGGCGAGCAACGGATGCGCATGCTGGTGCAGGGTCTGCGGATCGATGGTGACCGGCATGCCGGCTTTGCGTGCTTGGCGTTTGTATTCGTTACGCAGCAAATCTTTGTCGGCCACGATGTCGGACCAATGGTGGCGACAGGGGTTGTGCACGCAGAGCAGGACCTGACTGAAGCGCGCCAGGCCGGCGAGCGCTTCGAGTGCTTGCGCGGGCAATGAGGAAATGCCAAAAACAATCACTCGAGAAGGCAGCCCTGGCGGCGCTTGCTCAAGGCTGTTGATCCGTTCGATAAAGCGCTGATGCACACCGGCGCGGCTTTGCGCCATGCCCGCTTCCCCCACATCCAGCAGCAGGGCACGCCATAATTCGGCTTGCCAGCAGTTCGCGGCGTCGAGGGGTTTGGATTCGCCTCGGCCGTTACGCAGTTGATGGCGGCCAGCGGCCCAATCTTCCAGCCAGTCGGCGCGATAGACCTGATATTGGTCGAACAGGTCTGCCAATCGTTCGGCGAGCTGGTAGCGTTTGCGCAGGTCGCTGTCGTCCGTGAGGAAGCGCTGCAGCGGCTCGAAGTACGGTTGATTGATCAGCTCGGGGAGCAGGCGCATCAGGCGCCAAGTCAGCGGGGCTTTATCGAGCAGGGACTTGGGCGGGATTTCGTCGCGCCCCAGGACCATGCGATAGAGCTGCCACATGAAGCTACCGGGCAGTTGCACGTCGATCGCCGCAGCAATGCCGCAGCCGCCCATGTCGTCATCTTCCGGATCTTCGGCCAGGGCCAGTTTGAGCCATTGGGCGATGCCGTTGCTCTGTACCAGGGCGATTTCATTTTCCAGAGGGGCCAGGGGATAACGGCGCATCCAACTGACCACCAGGCTGCGCAATTCGTCCAGGCGGTTGCCGTGAACCACCATGAATCCTGCGCTGAGAGGCGTCGCATCCGGCATAACGGCTTCCTTGGCAAAAGCAAAATCGAGGCGTGGACTTTAGCACTGAAGACTATCGCGATGAGCCTCTTCGCACTTTCCGAGCGCGCAAAACAAAACCCCTGTCTGCGTAAGCAAACAGGGGTTCTGGAATTTAATCTTGACGATGACCTACTCTCACATGGGG
>NZ_JAKNRV010000408.1:0-4238 GCF_023072625.1 Pseudomonas emilianonis | reverse complement strand
AGCTTTGCGCAGCCGAACTTCGGCAATGAGTACTTCGACCGCATGGTCGAGCGTCAGTCACTGGATATTCCGCTGTCGTCCAACGACCCGGCGAAAACTGTCTACGACAACGTCGACCTCAGCCGCTGGACCCCGGACGCCAGCGCCCAAGACGACGTGGTGGTCTGGCGCATCGACCGCCTCGGCGCGCTCAAGGCGCGGGGCCGCACCGCCGAGGTGATCAGCGAATACGAAATCCTCAAGGCCGAAGGCGTGCAACTGCCGACCTACGCCGTGCGCTGGGTGGCTGCCGCCTACCTCGACCAGCGCCAGCCGGAAAAGTCTGTGCCGCTGTATCGCCAGGCGGTGACGGCTGCAGACGCTGACCCCGGTGATCATGTTAAAGACAGCTCGGCCTTGTTCTACGCCTTGTTGGAAAGCGACCAGGTGCCAGAGGCGCGCGCGGTCGCCAATAACCTGGCCAGCACCGAGAAACCTCGGGTTGAACTCAAGGGGCTGCCCATCGGCAACCCTAACGATGAGTGGATGGACGCCCAACAATTGGCGGCCCAGGCCGGAACCTACGGCGATGATCTGAACGCCAGTGAAAGAACCCTCGAAGACCTGGGGAATAAAGCCCCAGGCAGCATCGGTGTGCGTTTGGCGCAGGCGGAGATGTACCGTGCCCGTGAGTGGCCAAGACGCGCTGAAGACTCACTCAAGGAAACGGAAAACCAAAGCCCGCGTGACGTCGGCGTGGAGATGTCTCAAGCCTTCACCGCGCTGGACCTGCAGGAGTGGCGCCAACTCGACCTGCTCACCGACGACGTCGTCGCCCGCGCCCCGGAAAACCGTCAGGTACAGCGCCTCAGTCGCCTGCGCGATGTACACGACATGGCCGAAGTGCGCGTGGAGGCCTACACCGGTAAAAGCTACGGTGGCAGCAATGACGCAGAATCCGGCGCGATAACGGGTAGCCGTGACTGGGGCATTGAAAGCGTGATCTATACCCCGCCCATCGACGAAGACTGGCGCCTGTTCGCCGGCGCCGGCTACGCCACCGCCGACTTTACCGAAGGCACTGGCCATCACCGTTGGCAGCGCGTGGGTGTGGAACGGCGTACCCGTGACATGACCCTTGAAGCCGAGGTCTCCAACCACTCCTACGGCTTTGGCTCCAAGCAAGGCGCGCGCGTATCGATTGCCCGCGACATCAACGACCACTGGCAATACGGCGGCAGCCTCGACTACCTCGCGGCGACCACGCCGTTGCGGGCGCTCAATACCGACGTCACGGCCAATGGCGGCAGCGGGTTCATCCGCTGGCGCGCCAATGAAAGCCGCGAGTGGAAACTCGCCGTGAGCCCGTCCCATTTCAGCGACGGTAATGACCGCCTCGAAGCCATGCTCACCGGCCGCGAAGGCGTCTACAGCTCGCCCAAGGTGCAAGTGGAATTGGGCCTGGAAGTCAGTGCCAGCCGTAACAGCAAAGAAGACACGCTGTACTTCAACCCGAAGTCGGACGTCGGCGTGATGCCCACCGTCACCGTCAACCATGTGCTCTATCACCGCTACGAGACTCAGTGGAGTCAGCAGTTCCAGCTCGGTGCGGGGGCTTACCGTCAGCAGGATTACTCCACTGGCGGTGTCGGCTTGATCGGCTACGGCCAACGCTTTCGCTGGAACGACGTGCTGGAAGCCGGCGCCAACCTGAGCCTGGTCAGCCGAACTTACGACGGTGATCGCGAACGCGATCTGCGCCTACTCGTCGACCTCACTTACCGTTTCTAGAAGAGCCTGACCATGACCCTCCTCAGCCGTTGCTTGTTGGTCCTGGGTGTATTGCTGGCCGCCGCCTGCGCCCAGCAACCCGCGCCATTCACTCCACCCGCCGAGCGCCCGATACTGGCCAACGAAGCGCCGTGGCCGAAAAACCATTTCCTGGGCATCGCCTACCACGACGTCAATGATTCCGACCCCGACCAGGCGGTGGTGGCGGTACGCACCGAGCGTTTGATCGAGCAGTTGGCCTGGCTGCGGGAGAACGGTTATCAGGCGGTCAGCGTGGACCAAGTCCTCGCCGCCCGCCGTGGTGGGCCGCCGCTGCCGCCCAAAGCCGTCATGCTCAGTTTCGACGACGGTTATTCCAGTTTCTACACCCGCGTGATGCCGATTCTGCGCGCTTACAACTGGCCGGCATTGCTGGCGCCGGTGGGCACCTGGATCGATACGCCGTTGACTCAGCCGGTGGACTTCGCGGGGACGCCACGGCCACGCGGAGACTTCCTGACCTGGCAGCAGATCCGGGAAGTGTCCCGATCCGGCCTGGTGGAAATCGCCGCGCACACCGACGCCAGTCACAAGGGCATCCTGGCTAACCCTCAGGGCAACCTGGAGCCGGCCGCCACCACGCGGCGCTTTGATCCAGCGACCAATCGCTACGAAACCGAGGCGCAGTTCCGGGAGCGGATGCGTGCTGACGTGGTCGCGATATCAGACAAGATCCGTGCGGTTACCGGCAAGGCTCCGCGGGTTTGGGTATGGCCTTATGGTGCAGCCGACGGCACCTCGCTCGCGGTCGTGAGTGAACACGGTTACGAGATGGCGCTGACCCTGGACGACGGCCTCGACGACTCGAAAAAGCTGATGAACAGTCCACGCTTCCTGGTGAGTTCCGACCCGGACGGCGAGCACTTCGCCAGCAGCATGGTCGCGGTGCAGGCCAAGGCCCCGCTGCGCGTGCTGCATGTGGACTTGGACCACGTCTACGACCCCGACCCGGCGCAACAGGCGCGTAACCTCGATGTGCTGGTACAGCGCGTGGTGGATATGGGTTCGGTGACGGTATTCCTGCAAGCCTACGCCGACCCCAAGGGCGACGGCCTGGTGCATTCGCTGTACTTCCCCAACCGCCACCTGCCGATGCGTGCCGACTTGTTCAACCGTGTCGCCTGGCAGTTGCACACCCGTGCCCGCGCCAGTGTGTTTGCGTGGATGCCGGTGCTGAGTTACGCCCTCGATCCCAAGTTGCCACGCGTGACACGCTGGGACCCGGAAACCGGAAAAGTCGGCCCCGATCCGGATCAATACCAGCGCCTGTCGCCGTTTGATCCGAAGGTACGGCAGATGATCGGCGAGATTTATCAAGACTTGGCGAGCAGTGGCAACAGTGCCATCGATGGCGTGCTGTATCACGATGACGCGCTGCTCAGCGATTTCGAAGACGCCAGCCCCGCAGCGCTCAAGGTCTACGCCGCCAACGGCCTGCCGAACAGCATCGCCGCCCTGCGCGCCGACCCGGCAGTGATGCAACGCTGGACCCGTTTCAAGAGTCGCTACCTGATCGACTTCACCAACGAGTTGACCGCCAAGTTCCGCGCTATCCGTGGCCCGCAGGTCATGACCGCACGCAACATCTTCGCCGAGCCGATGCTCAATCCGCAGAGCGAAGCGTGGTTCGCGCAGAACCTCGATGACTTCCTCCAGACCTATGACTGGACCGCGCCGATGGCCATGCCGCTGATGGAAGGCGAGACACTCAAAAATTCCAACGCCTGGTTGGAAAAACTGGTCGCCACGGTCAAGGCGCGCCCCGGTGCGCTGGAACGTACCGTATTCGAACTGCAAGCCAAAGACTGGCGTACCAAGGCCGCGCCCGATATCAGCGCTGAGCAACTGGCGGAATGGATGGATGTACTCAAACGCCAGGGGGTCACGAGTTTTGGCTACTACCCGGACAACTTCCTGGAAAACTCCCCGGACCTGAAGACAGTGCGTCCGGCCCTTTCCAACCAATGGAACCCTTGACCATGTTCGACAGAATCCTGGCTTTATTCGTGCTGGCGCTGGTATTGGGCGTGCCTCTGGGGCTGATCTTCCTGGTCACCGGGCAGTTCCTGATGGACTTCGTGTTTTTCTACCCGCTGTTCATGTCGGCGCTGTGGATCGCCGGCGGCTTGTACTTCTGGCTGCACTGGGAGCGCCACTGGCCGTGGGAAGAAGACACGCCGGCACCGACCCTGGCCGGCAACCCGCTGATCTCGATCATCATCCCTTGCTACAACGAAGGCGATAACGCCGCCGAGACCATTCATGCGGCGCTGGGCCAGTTGTACCCGAACATTGAAGTGATCGCCGTCAACGACGGTTCCAAGGACAACACGGCGGCGGTGCTCGACGCCTTGGCCCTGGAGCATCCACGCCTGCGGGTGCTGCACCTGGCGCAGAACCAGGGCAAGGCCGTGGCCTTGCGCATGGGC
>NZ_JAKNRV010000407.1:0-4250 GCF_023072625.1 Pseudomonas emilianonis | reverse complement strand
CGTTGAGCTCCAGCGAGCCCGGCTGCACTTGCTGCGCCAGGTGCCAGTTGTGCATGTGGTCGCGTTCGCGTTGCTGCTCGTCCTTGGGGTAGTACGGAATCGACGCGTAGCCCGGCACCGTGGTGTGAGCGCCATAAGCGTCAGCCAGCACCAGCACGTGGCGGTCCTGTTCATGGCGGAAGAAGTAGTAGATGCCTTCCTGTTCCATCAAGCGGCTGACGAAATCGAAGCTGGTTTCGCGGTACTGCACGCAGTATTCCCACTCGCGGTACGGCCGGCTCAGGGCGTCTTCGAAGTCGGAAAAACCCAGGTCGCGGAACACCTGCTTGATGATCTGCGGGATGCTCAGGTTCTGGAAAATCCGACAGTCCGACGTGCGGCTCAGCAGCCACAGCCACGGGCGCAGCGTCACCTGGTAGCTGGCGAACTGACCCTGGTCGATGCTCTGGCTGCACTGCGCGACGATACCGTGGAAATGCCGCTCGCCAGCGTCCGCCAGTTGCAGGCCGACGCTCATCGGCTTGCCGAGCAATTGGTTGAGGTCGATGTTGGCGTCCAGGGAGGTCAGTTGCAGGTCGTAAGTGAACAGCCGCCCCAACTCTTCGCCGCCGCCCATTTGATTGAGCAGCAGCACGTCCGGCCCGAGGGGACTGGTGATTTTGGCTAGGCGTGAGGCTTGGTTGAATAGCATCGAAGTACCCTAATAGCTGAACAAATGTGGGAGGGGGCTTGCCCCCGATAGCAGTGTGTCAGTTGATGCATATGGTGACTGACTCACCGCCATCGGGGGCAAGCCCCCTCCCACATTTGCATTGCATTCCAACAGTCGTTATTCGGTGTCGCTGAAGTCGTAGCGCAGTTCGTTTTCCCTGCTACTGGTCCGCATACCCGCCAGCGCCTTGCCTTCGAGCATGCGCGAGAGGAATTCATGCCCTTCAGGACCGTTTTATTTATGCCTTTTTGCACTCGCTTAAGTGGCCAGAAAATAAACAGACTAAATAACAAATAGACCTATCCCGTCTTACGCGCCTGGGCGATAAGCGCTGAGTGATAGTCTTAGTCATTAGGCATAAAAACCTCACTGATATCAGCGCCTCTTAATTTCAATGATTTTATTGCGCTCTTTATTTCAAGTGCGGTTTCGATGCCGAGAATAATGGCCGGGCTTTTTTCTTTCCCGCTACCGAAGCCAATACTTGTGAAAAACATTCCATATTCCAGAGGCTTTCCAGTTTCTTGATAGAAACTCGGGATGGGAACCACACAGTCAAAATATTGACCACACGTACTACAGAGGTTTTCCAACTGTTGAGCACTGTATTTGATGATTTTTTGAGGTTGCATCATGAATAGCTGATTTTTTTCATTGACCAATGAAAATTCAACACTCAATTTTAAATTTTCGATGTATTCCTTGAAACGTAGCGACGCGATGAAGCGCCCATCATAAGTTGCACCAATATCAGCCTTGTTTGGTGTTTTCAGTTCTCTAGGCAGATAGCTTTGATCAATGCAGCAACCACAGGTTTTGCAAAAAATACTATCAGGTGCTCCATCAAAAAAGTACGAGTGATTATCTATAGCGCTTAAGTTGTAGGCAATGGTTAAGAACTGAGTCACTACTTTAGCCCCTGGTGTTGTGTGAAGAAGTCAAAAATAGCATCTTTGTATTATGCACCTTTCCTTTTGTCGGAAAAATTTAACCCATCCATCAAGTCAATGTGGTCGATTGTGGTAAACTTCCCCACATCCGAATCATAAAACCTAAACATATTAAAATGCAGCCCCGTCTCCCGATCCAGATACTGCTCCTGAAACCGCAATTTCTGTTCTTCAATGTAATATGGCTCACGCACTTCCTCCAACGTATTGCCCCACACTCGATAAGTCGCCCGCCAGATGTCGTGGCCGTCGACCTCGGTCAGTTGTTCACGCAGCCCGTTGAGATCGGTGGGTAGTAGCGGACTTTCTGCAGCGCCCCACTACCGTCGATGCGAGCCAGGAGGACATGGCCTTCGTCTTCGTAAATATTGAGGCTGGCCTGGGTGTGCTTGTGTTACCTTTAAACTAAATATCGATAAAAAAGCTCGACCTCATGCGGATCTTCAAGCGATTTTAACGCCGCCTTGTAGTGCTCCTCAACTCTCTGCTTGAGCCCCTCAGTAGCGAGTAAGTATAGAGCAGGGTACACGGTATTGGAGCGAATCCATTCATTTGAATCTACTTCATCAAACCACTTGAGTGCTAACTCAACGCTGGTCAGTAACTGCTCTTTCCAGCCCGGCTTTTCATCCGGAGTTTCGAATGAATATAGCCATATCGAAAACCTCTCATTGAAGTGCTGAAGTGATTCGCTGGATTCCTTCAGTATCCGCCAATCGGTCAGTTCGGCGACAACCTGATTGGATGTGCGAGTTTTTATAGATTTCTCTATAATTGATTTTGACCAACTTTCCGGATACTCGAACTTGTCATCTCTCAGTGCCTTTTCAAGGACTGTATTCACATGCACCATCAGTGTCGGATCGAGAAGCTGCAGCGTCAAGTGGAGAGAAAACCATCCTTTTTGCTTGGAAAGCCCCATTGAGTAGCGCCTGATTCGACCCTTATTGTCGGTTTTTTCAAAAAAACGGTATTTTTTTTGCGTGAACCCATGGTTTTCAAACGTCTCAGCTATACCTGAGGTCAGTAATTTCAACATATTCTCGACACTTCCAATCATTACGGCAGCCTCCATAGTGGCACCCTAGCCTCACTCACAGTAACACCTGTTGCTTTTTTCCCGGAATGCCCAAATACCCCCTGCCCATTAGTGATGACTTTATCTTTTGCAAGCTGGGCTTTAGAGCGTATTGCACGGCCTGATTTAACTTCGACAGAAATGATTTTTTGTGTTTTGTTATTTCTTATTAAAATATCTACGTAGCGGCCCCGCCCTGCGCCTGGCGTTCTTACATAAACCTGCCTACCGAGCACGGTAACATTAGGGTTTTTCATGAGCCTCTGATAAACCAGGTTCTCCGCTGCTAAACCATTGACCTTATTCTGCCGTCGCTGTGCAGCGGAGCATGCCCAACCCAATGGGTCTATCCATCCCGAAGGATTAGGAGCGTATTGATAAAGGTTGAACCCACCCATCAAGTCAATAGGGTCGGTTGTTGTAAAGCGACCTACATCCGGATCATAAAACCTAAACGTATTAAAATGCAGCCCAGTCTCCCGATCCAGATACTGCCCTTGAAACCGCAAATTCTGCTCTTCAATGAAGTAAGGCTCGCGCACCTCCTCCCGCGTATTGCCCCACACCCGATAAGTCGCTCGCCAGACGTCATGGCCGTCGGCCTCGGTGAGTTGCTCCGGCAAGCCGTTCAGGTCGTTGTGGTAATACCGCACGCGTTGGTATTCACCTTTACCGTCGACCCTGGCAAGAGGCTCGTAACTGTCGCCATCGTAGAGATAGAGGCTGGTCTGACTGTGTTTATGCTCCTGCAACAACCGCAGGCCATCCCAGGTGAACCGGGTTTCGCCCAGCTGACAGTCATCGCTGTCATGTTCAGTTTTTTCAATGCGCCGACCCAGCGGGTCGTAGGCCATCCTGACCACGCTGCCGTTTTCATTACGCACTTCAACCAACCGGCTTTCGGCGTCGTAGGCAAAGCGCTGCAAACCACGCACAGCGCTGCGCTTTTCAACCATTCGCCCAAAAGCGTCGTAGGTATAGCGCTTGTCTTGATACGTCAGCAGCCGGTTATGCCGTACCAGGCCGCCTTGTTGTGGCCCGTCGAGCAGGTTGGCCGCCGCATCGTAGGCATAGGTTTCGATCCGGCCTATCTGTTGGCTGACGAGGATACGTCCGCTGCTGTCGTAGGCCAGGTGCTCTTGGCGGTCGGTACGGCGACGTCCGATCAGGTTGTCGCTGGGGTCGTAGCTGTAGTGGGTTTCGACCAAGGGCGGCAACTGCCACGGTTGGTCGATGCTGCGCCGCTGGCGTGAGCGGACCCGGCCACTGCGGTCATAGTCGGTATTTGTTCTGAGTTGACCCTGAGTACGCTGCAGTTCGCGGTGCAGGCGGTCGCGCTCGAAGTCGCTGATGACGTGGCCGTCGAGATTCAACTGATGCAGGTGGCCGCTGCCGTAGTACAGGCGATTGAGCCAGCGTCCGTCAGGCAAGTGGGTTTGAGTCAGGTTGCCCAATTCGTCGTAATGGTGTTGCAAACACCCCGCCGAGCTGTGCTCTTCGAGCAGTTGCC
>NZ_JAKNRV010000406.1:0-4259 GCF_023072625.1 Pseudomonas emilianonis | reverse complement strand
GTTCGGACCAGCCGGCGTGCCGACGCGAGACGCTCAAGCGCACGCCGGCCTGAGCCAGCACGGCGCCGTGGGTGTCCATCAGGATGGCTTTGAGTTCCGAGGTGCCCAGGTCGATGCCGAGGGAAACAGCACTGTTCATCCGCATGTCATTCCAATCAATCACAGCCACAGGAGTTACGTATTTGCAGGGTCGGCTCCAGACGCACACTCCGGGTCGGTGCGGCGGGCGCTGCCATACGCTGCAGTAACAGGTTGACCGCCTGAGCACCGAGCGCCTGGACCGGCTGGGCGATCAACGTCAGGCGCGGCACAAAGAAATCCGCCCAATCAAAATCATCGAAGCCCACCAGCGCCATCTGCGCCGGCACTTCGATATGTGCATCGCGCAAGGCCTGCATGGCGCCGAGGGTCATCAGGTTGTTGCCGGCCATGATCGCGGTCGGCGGCGCTGCCAGGCCGAGTAACTGCACCGTGGCCTGGCGTGCCGGCTCGGTGTTGGAGCCCCCGTTGACCAGCAGTTGCGGATCGAACGCCAGCCCCGCAGCGTGCAATGCCGCGCGGTAACCGGCCACCCGTTCATCCGTGGTGCTGAACCCCACGCGCCCGGCGATAAAGCCGATTCGGCGATGCCCATGGGCGATCAGGTGGGCAATCAGCGCTTGGGTGGGCTGGGTATTCGCCACCCCGACCTGATCGAATTGCTCGCTCATCATCCGGTCCACCAGCACCGCCGGAATCTCGCTGGCCCGCAGATACTCCAGGGCCAGCGAGCCGTTCGAGGGCGCCAACACAATGCCGTCGACGCGCCGATGATGCAGCGCCGTGACCACCCGCAGCTCCTGCTCCGGGTCATCGTGGGTATCGACGAACAGCATCATGTAGCCGTGCTTGGCGCACTCGGTTTCGATCGCGTGTACGGTTTCGCTGAAGTAGTGATTGGACAGCGCCGAGATCGCCACGCCAATCGTGCTGGTGCTCGACCGCGCCAGCGAACGCGCCAGGGTGTTGGGGATATACCCCAGTTCCTGGATCGCGCGCTGCACCGCCTGCACCGTGGCAGGGCTGACCTTGCGGGTGCCGTTCAACACATGGGACACCGTTGACGTCGACACCCCCGCTCTACTTGCGACGTCATCCATGGTGACCACGGCGCTGTTCCCCTCAGTGACTCAGTGTTTACTCGACCAACCGCTGTACGTCGCGACGGTGTCGCGGGTGATCAGTTTTGGCGTGAGCAGCGTAACCGTTTCGGCGGGCGCCTTGTCGTTGAGAAGGTCATTACCGATGTTCACCGCCGTCTGCGCCATGGCCCATGGGTCCTGGCTGGACGACGCCTGGATCTGGGTGTCGGTCTTCAGTGCATGCTCGATATCCGGTGCGCCATCCACCGAGGTGATGATGATACCGCTGCGTTTAAGCTGCTTGGCCGCCAAGTCGCTGCCGATGGCCTGGGGGTCGTTGATCGCGAACAGACCGTCGATTTTCGCAAAGCGCGTGAGGTAGCCCTGCATCACGTTCAGGCCGCCTTCACGCGAGCCTTTGCCGTCCTGGTCGTCGGACAGCACCTTGATCTGCGGCGCAGCGGCCAAGGCGGCCTTGCAACCCTTGACGCGGTCGGTCACGGCGGTCACTTGCGGGCCGTTCTGGATAATCACGTTGCCTTTGCCTGCGAGCTTGTCCACCAGGAATTGGCAGGCCAGTTTGCCGGCTTCGACGTTGTCGGTCTGCACGGTCGCGTTGACCCCCTTGGCGTCCACATCCACCGCCACGACGATAATGCCGGCGTCACGGGCTTTCTTGATCGCCGAGGCCATGGCGGACGGGTCGACGGCGTTGATCAGAATCAGGTCGACCTTGGACGAGATGAAATTGTCGATCTGCGAAAACTGCTTGCTCAAGTCATAGTCGGCCGACACCGACGTGACCTTGACGCTGGGGTTCAGCTCCTTGGCCCGGGCCGTGGCGCCGTCGGCCAGGGTCACGAAATACGGGTTGCCCAGCGAGCCCATGCTGATGCCCAGGGCCTTCAATTCACGCGCTTCCACGGCCTGGGACATCAGGGCAGCCAAGGCGATGACGGGAAAGATGTGTTTTAGGTTCATGCGGGTCTCTCTTGTGATTGTTGTAGGAGTGAACTCAGGTCCGCGCACCGGACTGGCGATAGCGATCCAGCGCCACCGCGCCGATGATCACGATGCCCTTGATGATGTACTGCCAGATATCCGAGACGCCCAGCAGCACCAGGCCATTGGTCAGTACCGCAATGATCAGTGCGCCGATCAGCGTGCCGCCGATGGTGCCGACGCCGCCGGTAAAGCTGGTGCCGCCGAGGATCACCGCGGCGATCGCATCCAGCTCATAGGATTGGCCCAGTTGCAGGCCGTTGGCGGCGAACAGGCGTGAAGCACTCATCACCGCGCCAAGCCCGGCCAACGCCCCGGACATCGCGTAGACAAAGAGCAGCACCTTCCACACCTTGATCCCGGAAAGCCGCGCCGCTTCCGGGTTGCCGCCCACCGAATAGATCTGCACGCCCATCACCGTGCGCCGCAGGATGAACCACGACAACGCCACCACCGCCACCGCGATCACCACCAGCCACGGCACGCCGAGGATCGAGTCGTTGCCGATAAAGGCAAACGGCAGGTCGGGGTTGAACACGGTCTTGTCGTCAGCCAGCAAACGTGCGAGGCCGCGCATGGCGGTCAGCGCGCCGAGGGTGACGATAAACGGCGGCAAGCGCATGAACGCGATCAACCCGCCGTTGACCAGGCCCAGCAACAGACCAAAGCCAATCCCGGCGGCAATCCCGAACATGCCGAACTGCGGCGACATCGAGGCCTGCAACGCCACCACGGCCGAAGCCGCGAGGATCGCGCCGACGGACAGGTCGATGCCGGCGGTCAGGATCACAAAGGTCATGCCCGCCGCCAACACCACGTTGACCGAGGCCTGTTGAGTGATGATCGACAGGTTCTGCACCGTCAGGAAGTTTTCACTGGCCAGGGCAAAGCCCACCAGCAACAGGACCAGCACCGGCAGCATGCCGACGCTGCGCATCAGTTCCCTTACGCGCTCGGCCTTGCCGATTACGGGGAGGGTCATTGTGTTGTTCGAATCAGCCATGGGCAGCCACCTGATCGCCACCGGTGGCGAGGTCAATAATACGTTCCTGGGAAATGACGTGGCCCGAAGCCCCGCCGACTTCGGCCACCAACTGGCCTTCGCGCATGATCAGCACGCGGTCACAGGTGCCGATGATTTCCGGCAACTCGCTGGAAATCACCACGATGCCCACGCCGGCCTGCGCCAGTTGATTGATGATGCGGTAGATCTCGGATTTGGAGCCGATGTCCACGCCGCGCGTGGGTTCGTCGAGGATCAGCACATGCGGCTTGACCTCTAGCAACCGCGCCAGCAAGACCTTTTGCTGATTGCCGCCGGACAGCGCGCCGACGTTGACCTTGCCGGACGCCACGCGAATCGACAGCGACTTGATCGCGTCGTTCGAGCGCTGCGCAGCATGACCGCGATTGAGCACGCCACCGGCATGCGCGTCCGGCACACAGGCACAGACATTGATGTTGTCGGCCACGCTCATGTCCAGGAACAGGCCCTGGGCTTTGCGGTCTTCGGTGAGGTACACCACGCCGGCGCGAATCGCGTCGGCCGGGGTGCGCAGTTGGGTAACCGTCTTGCCCACCACTTCCAGGGTGCCAGCGGTGCGCGGGTCGGCGCCGAAGATCAGCCGCGCCAGTTCGGTGCGCCCTGCCCCCACCAGGCCGGCGATACCCAGCACTTCACCGGCATGCAGGTCGAAGCTGCAGTTGCGCACGCGTTTGCCGTCGGCCATGTCGCGCACGCGCATCACCACCGCGCCGGGGTCATAGGCCGCGTGCTCCTTCTTGTAGAAACCGGAGAGGTCGCGGCCCACCATCATCTTCACCAGCACCTCGGCCGACAGTGCGTCGCGGGTCAGTTCGCCGATGTACTGGCCGTCGCGCAGCACCGAAACCCGGTCCGACAGTTCGTAGATCTCGGCCATGCGATGGCTGATATAGATGATCGCCAGGCCCTGGCCGCGCAACTGTTTGATCAGCGCGAACAGGCGGTCGGTCTCGCGCGACGAAAGCGGCGTGATTGCCTCGTCGCCAGGGCGGATCGTGCAGGCCTCTTCAACCAGGTTGCCCTTGAAACTCAGGTTGTCCGCCGCATGCCCCTCAGGCATTAGGCCGAAGATGAACAGCAATGCCAGCCCG
>NZ_JAKNRV010000405.1:0-4274 GCF_023072625.1 Pseudomonas emilianonis | reverse complement strand
CGCGGCGAGTTTCATGAACCCGTCCCAGTTCGGCAGTTGCACGCCATCCACCGCGTTGGTGGTGTCGGGGTGTTTGGTGATGATGCTGTTCAGCCAGGTGCCGCGCAGGGTCAGGCCGGTGGCCAAACGCTGATCGAACATAACCGCGACGCGCTCGGCGTGCCCGGCCTGCAACTGGTACGCGGCACCGCACCTGCGGCTCTCAGCGACCTGGAAACGCCCGACGCGATTTTCATCGGCGGCGGCGTCACCCGCGACGGCGTGCTCGACACCTGCTGGCAACACCTGCGCCCCGGTGGGCGCCTGGTCGCCAATGCGGTGACCCTGCAAAGCGAAATGACCCTGATGGCCTGGCGCGCCCAACACGGCGGCGAGCTGACCCGCCTCCACGTGGCCCAGGCCCAGCCGCTCGGTGAATTCGACACCTGGCGCCAGGCGCTGCCAATCACCCTGCTGGACGTAATCAAGCCACTATGAAACGCATCCTGCTGCTGGGCGGCGTCACCGAAGCCCTCGCCATCGCCCGCACCCTGGGGCCGGAACATATCTATAGTTTGGCCGGAGTGGGCCGCGTGCCGACTGACCTCACGTGCCAGGTGCGGGTCGGTGGCTACGGCGGGGTTGAAGGGTTGGCGCAGTTCGTTCGCGACGAGCAGATCAGCCTGATCCTCGACGCCACCCATCCTTACGCGGCACAGATCAGCCACAACGCCGCCCAGGCGGCGCGGTTGTGCGGTGTTCCGTGTTGGGCCCTGCGCCGCCCGGCGTGGCAAGCGCAAGCGGGAGATGACTGGCGCGAAGTCGGTGACTGGGCTGAGCTGATCGACGCCCTGAAGCCGTTCAAACGCCCGCTGTTCACGTTGGGCCGCGAGCCGTTGCAGCATCTTGATGAGATCCCGCAGGAACAGTTCTGGACGCTGCGCGCGCTGGAGGTGTATCCGGGCAATGAACGCTGCGAAGTGATCGGCGCGCGTGGGCCGTTTCTGATCGAAGACGAGCGTGCGTTGTTCGAACGACAACAGATCGATGTGCTGATCAGCAAGAACAGCGGCAGCACCGCCACCGAACCGAAGCTGGAAGTGGCGCGCGAGCGTGGGGTGCCGGTGTTGGTGTTGAGGCGGCCGGTGTTGGCTGCGGCAGATCGAGAATTCACAACCGTGGCTGCGGTGCTAAAGGCAATCTCGTCTCGCTAAACGACACCTCGCCAATGTGGGGACTTGCTGTGGCGAGGGAACTTGCTCCCGTTCGACTGCGTAGCAGTCGCATGATCGCTGAGTTTGCAGCGATGTCCGCAGACTAGAGATCACGTTTGCGACCAGCAACCTCAAAAAGGTGTCGCACGTTTCTGTTTGTACGAACACCTAGCCAAAACACCCACTGTTTGGTTTACCCAGCAGAAAGACGATTCACCTTACGACCAACTCCGAACCAGCCGGCTGGTTCAGCTAAAAGCCCCCGCCCTAACCTCCCCTCTCGCGGTTTTGCACCAGCTTGCGCGATGGGGATGCACTGCTTTTGCAGCGCGTCGCAGCTTGCCATTCTGTATCCCAAGGAATACGATTTGCGATGATTGAGTTCGAAGAATCTATCGAGTTTGTCAAATGGCTCGAAGCAATGCGCGATCCGCTCGCAAAAGTACGCGTTGTGACGAGGCTGCGCATGGCGCAAGCAGGAAACTTCGGCGACTGTGAGGCTGTAGGTGAGGGCGTTTGCGAAATGCGAATCCACCAAGGCCCCGGGTATCGGGTCTACTTCACTCGCCGAGACAAGGTGGTGTATCTGCTGCTGATGGGCGGCGACAAATCAACACAAAGCCGAGACATCAAGCGCGCAATACACATGGCCAAAAATCTTGGCAGCCAGGAGTGACTTATGAGCGAATCTTTTACCCGTTTCGATGCCGCAAAATACCTTAAGACGCCTTTTGAGATGGCCGCCTATCTGGATGCTTGCTTCGAAGAAGATGCTGGCGACGGTCTGTTAATTCGCACAGCGCTGAACGATATCGCTCGCGCCCAAGGCATGACCCAAGTCGCTCGCGACGCCGGCCTAGGACGAGAAAGTTTGTACAAAGCCCTCTCCAGCACTGGCAATCCCGAGTTCGCGACTATCATGAAAGTCATGAAAGCGTTGGGCCTCAAACTTCACGCCACAGCGGTCTGACACACTGCGACACCAAACCACACCGCCACTTTTTACTTATCCCCCCCGATCAGGCTAAATACCCACCTGATCGTTTAACCCTACGGATTGTCCGCCATGGCCCGTCAACGCTTTGCAATCGTCTGGATCGCCTGCTTTGCAGTGCTGTTCAACGCCTTTGCCATGCCGTTGGCCGGGGCGATGCAGCAGTCCAAGGACCCCGTGCAGCAACTGCTGTGGGGCAGCTTCTGTTCGTCCAATGGCGCCAGCCTGAAAACCATTGCCCTGGGCAAGTTGGACATTCCGGCACCGCAGCAGGACGATCACTCCGCCATGCAGCATTGCTGGTGTTGCTCGGGCTCGGCGCCGTTGGTGGCGTTGCCGGGGCATGTGCCGCTGTTGTATGTCACACGGTTCGAGGCGGTGCAGAGCCTGCCGCCGCCGTCATTGCAGTCGCCCACGCCGCGCCAGCAATGGCCGAGCCTTAACCCGCGTGCCTCTCCAACGGTCTGATGGTCTTCGCAAATCAACTGCGTTTAGAACCGTTCTGGAGAACTGCCATGCTCAAATCTTCCCTGCTTCTGGCCGCGTTGCTGCTGCCGGCGTTCAGTGCTGCCAATGCCGATGACTACAAGGCCGGCGACCTGCTGGTCAGCGATCCCTGGTCCCAGGAATTGCCACCCAATGCGCCGACCGTCGCGGCCTACTTTGTGGTTCACAATACCGGCGAAACCCCGGACCGCCTGCTCAGCGTCAAGACCCCGGTGGCAGACACAGCCGAACTGCATGAGCATGTGATGCAAGGCGCCTTGATGAAGATGCAACAAGTGCCCAGCGTTGCCGTCCCGGCCAAGGGTGACTTGACCTTCGCCCCCATGGCGTATCACGTGATGTTGTTCGGTCTCAAAGACCGCAGCGTGCTGGCTGACGGCAAACACTTCCCACTGACCCTGACCTTCGAAAAAGCCGGGGACGTCGAGGTGCAAGTGTCCGTACAGAAAGTCCCGCAGATGGCGCCCCACGAGCATAAACACGCTCAGTAGGCCAACACTCGATGGGCGCCCCGCGCGCCAGGTTGTCCGTGCATCGCCGCAGGCCCATGAGCCTTAAGCGCGGCAGTTGGATCAGCCTGTTCGCCATGCTGATGATCTTTATCGGTCCGCTGATTTCCCAAGCGATGCCGATGAATCAGCACGCCGGTATGTCCATGAGCATGTCCATGGACATGCCCGAGTGCCACGGCGAACCGCAACAGCGTTCGACTCAAAAACAGGCCCCCGACGAACACCACGTCCTCTGGGAAAAGTGCGGCTATTGCAGCCTGCTCTTCAGTTGCCCGGCACTGCCTGGCAGCGTGTCCCACCTCACCCTCGGCGCCCCACCGCCGATCAACGCCCTCACCCCCTCACCGCGCCTGGGCCATGCCCGGCAGAGCACTTTCCCCGGCGCACGCAGCCGCGCCCCGCCCATCGCCGCGTAAGCACTTAATACCGTTACTTCACCCCGGCCGACTTTAGACAGACAGCCCCAGGCTGCTGGCCGTGTTGTTTACGATTGATAGATGGAATTTTTCATGTCCAGGTTTTCTGCTGACACCCGCTTGGGAAGCACTCCCGTGTTCGCCATTTTGTGCGGCGCGCTCTTGATGCCACAGGCCCATGCCGATACCGATGAGCACGCCGAGCACGAACTGAGCCCCACCGTGATCACGGCGATCGCGCCCAGCTCGCCGCTGACGGTGGTCACCAACCCGAAAGACCCACGCCAGCCGGTGCCCGCCAGCGACGGCGGCGACTACCTCAAGACCATCCCCGGTTTCGCCCTGGTGCGCAACGGCGGCACCAATGGCGACCCGGTATTGCGCGGCATGTTCGGCTCACGCCTGAACATCCTCACCAACGGCAGCATGATGCTCGGCGCCTGCCCAGGCCGGATGGACGCGCCCACCTCGTACATTTCCCCGGAAACCTACGACAAACTCACCGTGATCAAAGGCCCGCAAACCGTGCTGTGGTGGGCGTTGGCGACCTTCCTGGTGCTGACCTATCCGCGTACCAGCAGCCAGTGGTCCAGCGTTGCCTGCAAGCTGGTGATCGGCTTGTTGATTCTGCTGCCGGCCTGGCAAGGGCTGG
>NZ_JAKNRV010000404.1:0-4279 GCF_023072625.1 Pseudomonas emilianonis | reverse complement strand
ACTCCGCTATCGGGGTGGATGTGCGCTTGCTGCTGACCGGCCCGCGCACCGATCACCCGTCGGTGCGCTATGCCGGGCACCGTTATTACCCGCGCTTGCTGCGCTCGGGCGTGCAGATATTTGAGTACCAGCCGTGCTTTTTGCACCTGAAAATGGTGCTGGTGGACGATTGGGTCAGTATCGGTTCATGCAATTTCGACCACTGGAACCTGCGCTTCAACCTCGAAGCCAACCTCGAAGCGCTGGACCCGGCGTTGACGCAGGCTGTGGCGGGCAGTTTCGAGCGGGATTTTGCCCAGAGCCAGGCGGTGAGCCTGGAGGCATGGAAGTCGCGGCCGTTGTGGCGGCGGGTGAAGCAGCGGGTGTGGGGGTGGATTGATCGGTTGGTGGTCAATCTGCTGGATCGACGTGGTTAGACATGTGGGAGGGGGCTTGCCCCCGATAGCGGAGTGTCAGTCAATTGATTCATTGGCTGACCCACTGCTATCGGGGGCAAGCCCCCTCCCACATTTTTAGACCTTGTCTCAGGTGTCAGAGCAGTTCGAAGGTCTGCTGCTGCACATCCTGGGAGTCCAAACCGATCTGCACATTGAACTCACCCGGTTCCGCCGCGAACTTGAGCTGGGTGTTGTAGAACTTCAAGTCCTCTTCGGTAATGGTGAAGTGCAACGTGCGCTCTTCGCCGGCCTTGAGCATGACTTTCTGGAAGTTCTTCAGCTCCTTGATCGGGCGGATCATCGAGCCGGCCACGTCCTGGATATACAACTGCACCACGGTTTCGCCGTCGACCTTGCCGGTGTTTTTCACGGTGACGCTGGCGTCGAGCTTGCCGGTCTTGTTCAGGGTGGTGGACGACAGCGCCATGTCCGACAGGCTGAAGGTGGTGTAGCTCAGGCCATAGCCGAACGGGAACAGCGGCCCGGTGATGTCATCGAAGTACTGCGACGTGTAGTTGCCCGGCTTGCCTGGGGTAAACGGCCGGCCGATGGTCAGGTGGTTGTAGTAGGTCGGAATCTGCCCCACCGAACGTGGGAAAGTAATCGGCAGCTTGCCCGACGGGTTGTAGTCACCAAACAGCACGTCGGCGATGGCGTTGCCGCCTTCGGTACCGGCGAACCAGGTTTCCAGGATTGCGTCGGCTTGCTGGTTTTCCTCGAGAATCGACAGCGGCCGGCCGTTCATCAGCACCAGCACCAGCGGCTTGCCGGTGGCTTTCAGCGCCTTGATCAGGTCACGCTGGCTTTGCGGCAGGTTCAGGTCGGTGCGGCTGGAGGACTCATGGGACATGCCACGGGACTCGCCCACCGCAGCGACCACCACGTCGGCATCCTTGGCGGCCTTGACCGCTTCGTCGATCATCACCTGGGCTGGGCGGGTGTCATCCACCACTTCCGGGGCATCGAAGTTGAGGAAGTTAAGGTAGTCGACCACGGCCTGGTCATTGGTGATGTTGGCGCCACGCGCATAAATCACTTTGCCTTTTTCGCCGATCACCGCGTTGAGGCCATCGAGCAGGGTCACCGATTGTGCCGGCTTACCGGCGGCGGCCCAGCTACCCATCATGTCGATGGGGGCCTTGGCCAGTGGGCCCACGAGCGCGATGGTCGCGGATTTTTTCAGCGGCAGGGTGTCGTTCTGGTTCTTCAGCAAGACCATGCTGCGGCGTGCCACGTCACGCGCGTCGGCGCGATGCAGACGGCTTTCGGCGTAGGTGTCGGCCGGGTCATCCTCGGCCTTGCCGATACGCAGGTACGGGTCTTTGAACAGGCCCATGTCGTACTTGGCGCCGAGCACTTCGCGCACGGCGTTGTCGATGTCGCTCTGCTCGATCTCGCCGGACTTGAGCAGCCCTGGCAATTCCTTGCCGTACAGCGAGTCGTTCATGCTCATGTCGATGCCGGCCTTGATCGCCAGCTTGGCGGCTTCACGCCCGTCCTTGGCCACGCCGTGCTTGATCAGCTCGAAGATCGCACCGTGGTCGCTGACGGCCAGGCCCTTGAAGCCCCAGTCCTTGCGCAGCAGGTCGTTCATCAGCCAGGTGTTGGCGGTGGCGGGCACGCCGTTGATCGAGTTGAGCGCGACCATCACACCGCCGGAACCGGCCTTGATCGCCGCGTGGTACGGCGGCAGGTAGTCCTGGTACATCTTGACCGGGCTCATGTCGACCACGTTGTAGTCGCGACCGCCTTCCACCGCGCCGTACAGGGCGAAGTGCTTGACGCTGGCCATGATGCTGTCGGCATTCGCCGCGCTGGTGCCCTGGAAGGCCTTGACCATCACTTCGGCGATGCGCGACACCAGGTACGTGTCTTCGCCGAAGCCTTCGGAGGTCCGGCCCCAACGCGGGTCGCGGGAGATGTCGACCATCGGCGCAAAGGTGATGTCGAGGCTGTCGGCAGCGGCTTCCTGGGCGGCAATGCGCCCGGAGCGGCCGATGGCGTCCATGTCCCAACTGGAAGCCAGGGCCAGGCTGATCGGGAAAATCGTGCGGTGGCCGTGGATCACGTCATAGGCGAAGAACATCGGGATCTTCAACCGGCTGCGCATGGCCGCGTCCTGCATCGGACGGTTTTCCGGGCGGGTGATGGAGTTGAAGGTGCCACCGATGCGGCCGGCGGCGATTTCCTTGCGGATCAGCTCGCGGGGCATTTCCGGGCCGATGCTGATCAGACGCAATTGGCCGATCTTTTCATCGAGGGTCATCTGCTTGAGCAGATCGCTGACGAAGGCGTCCTTGCCTTTAAGCGCAGCAGGCTTTGTTTCTGCCCAGGCGGGGTGGGTGGCCAGAGTGGCAACAAGGCCGAGCAAACACAGCTTTTTCATGAATATCCTTTTTCGGCGCACTGCGCAGCGGTTAGGCTGATCGGCCAAAATGTGGGGAGCGTCTATTGTTGTTCGGGTGTCGTTCAGATAAATGCAGCACACTCTGAACTCTTTATCGCGCTGGGCATCTTTTTAGCTGATTGGCTCGATGCATTCCAGTAGTGGGGGCGGATTATGCCCCATGCGCGCGGTTTATAGGGCGAGTCGTCACATTCCATCAAAGTTGGGCAGGAGAAACACCATGCAAGCAGCACAAGGTTACCGCTGGGGCTTGAAAGCCGCGGCTTTGTTATTGATCAGCACGGTGCTGAGCGGTTGCGGCATCAACACCATTCCGACCCTGGATGAACAGGCCAAGGCGGCCTGGGGCCAGGTGCAGAACCAGTATCAACGGCGTGCCGACCTGATCCCCAACCTGGTGGAAGTGGTCAAGGGCTACGCGACCCATGAACAAGACACCCTCACCGCCGTGATTGAAGCGCGGGCCAAGGCGACATCGATCCAGGTCGACGCCAGCACCCTCGACAACCCGGAAAAACTCAAGCAGTTCCAGCAAGCCCAAGACGGTTTGAGTGGTGCTCTCAGCCGCTTGATGGTGGTGTCCGAGCGCTACCCGGACCTGAAGGCCAACCAGAACTTCCTGGCCCTGCAATCTCAGCTGGAAGGCACGGAAAACCGCATCGCCGTGGCCCGTCGCGACTTTATCCAGGCCGTGCAGGCTTACAACACCGAGCTCCGCACGTTCCCAGGGCGTCTGTGGCACAGCGTGATGTACAGCGATTTGCCGATCCGCGCTACGTTTGAAGCCACCAGTGCCGATGCCGATAAAGCGCCGCAAGTGAAGTTCAAATAAAGCTGCACTGAGGTGTCGATGCGTTTATTACGGATAGGCTTGGCGCTGTGGCTGTTGGCCTGCGCGGGCGTGGCCCAGGCGGCGTTGACCTTCCCGGCGTTGACCGGGCGGGTGGTGGACACCGCGCAGATGATCGACCCGGCGGTGCGCGCGCAGTTGACCCAGCAATTGCAGGCGCTGGAGCAAAGCCGTGGCGCCCAGATCGTGGTGGTCACCGTGCCTGACCTGCAGGGCGTGCCGATTGAAGACTACGGTTATCAATTGGGGCGCCAGTGGGGCATCGGCCAGAAAGGCAAGGACAACGGCGCGCTGCTGATCGTTGCCCGCGATGAGCGCAAATTGCGCATCGAAGTCGGCTATGGCCTGGAAGGCACGCTGACCGATGCGCAGTCGTGGGTGATCATCAATCAGGTGATTGCGCCCAAGTTCAAGGCCGGCAACTTCAGCCAGGGCATCAGCGACGGCGTCGCCGCGATGATCCAGGTGGTGGGCGGCGAGCCGCTGGCGGTGCCGGCCCACGTGGCGGATGCCAACTTCGCCAAGGATAATCCGGGGTTTTCCATCGGCTTGTTCATCCTGCTGATCGGCGTGTTGTGGCTGTGC
>NZ_JAKNRV010000403.1:0-4287 GCF_023072625.1 Pseudomonas emilianonis | reverse complement strand
GCGCTTTCACCATGCCCACCAGGAAATGCTTCACTCCAATGTCCGACTGCAGCAGCGAGAGGAACATCGCCGGCGAAATATCCAGGGTCAGCGCACACACCACCCCGCCGCCGACAATCCCCGAGAGCATTGCCAGGAACGTCAGCATCGGCAGCGACACCAGCAGGGCCAGCACGCGGGGCAAGACCAGCAGCTCCATCGGGTCCAGGCCCAGGGTGCGGATGGCGTCGATTTCTTCGTTGGCCTTCATCGAGCCGATTTGCGCGGTAAAGGCACTGGCGGTGCGGCCGGCGATCAGGATCGCGGTCAGCAAGACGCCGAATTCCCGTAGGAAGGAGAACGCCACCAGGTCCACGGTGAAAATCGTCGCGCCAAAGCTCTTGAGCACCGTGGCGCCGAGGAACGCCACCACGGCGCCCACCAGAAACGTCAGCAAGGCGACGATGGGCGCGGCGTCGAGGCCGGTCTGTTCGATATGCGCAACCATCGGCGTCACGCGCCAGCGCTTGGGCCGGAAAATGCTGCGGGCGAAGGTTTCAAGGATCAGGCCGATAAAGCCCAGCAGTTGCTTGCTGTCCAGCCACACCGCATCCACCGCGGCGCCGATGCGCGCCAGCACCTGGATGCCGGTGGCTTCTTCCGGGGCTTTTTCCGGTACGCAGAAATCATTCAGGGAGCGGTAGACGGTCTTGAGCAGTGCGCGGTCGGCGGCGGACAGGCTGCAGTCGGTTTGCTCGGCGGATTGCTCGATACGGTCTGGGCCCAGCAGCTCGACCAGCAGTGAGGCGCCAGCTGTGTCGAGGGCGCCGAGGCCATTGAGGTCGACGCGGGCGCCGGCGTCGTATCGGCCGTCGAGCTTGTCCGACAGTTTCTTCAGGTTTGTGTAGTGGGCAAGCGTCCAGTCCCCCGTAATCCTGAGTAACGGGGGGGCGGTGGACGTATCGAGGTGGGCTGTGCCGGCCGAGGTACTGGTGGTCATAAGCTCCGAGCTTGTCTGGCTATCCACAATGCCTACGTAATAGCACGATACAGCCTACTTTGGGTTGTCCGTTTGTGCTGTGTCAGTCACTTTGAAACGCAGCACGCCGATCACCTGCCCGTCTTCGGTCAGCACCTGGACTTGCCAGCGCCCCACCGCGTCGGCCGGGAAGTTCTGTTTGTGGGTCCAGGCGCGGTAGCCTTCCTTGCGCCCGCCATGAATATCCAGGGCGATGCGGTCGACCTCCTTGCCGTTGAATTTCCACACATGGTAGATCCGCTCCTCCAGCCCGCGCGGGGCGTTGATGGCGGTATAGGCGTACAGCCCGCCGCCGCGCAGTTGGGCGGCGTTGACTTCTTTGAGATCGTCGCCCGGCGTGCGGTCTTGCAACTGGGTGCTGATCGCCACTTCAGTCATCCACAAGGTGGCCGGTGGCACCCAACTGCGTAGGAACCATCCGGCGCAGCCAATGGCGGCCGTGACCCCGAGCAGCATCGCCCAGCCTTTGAGACTGCGCAGCGGCAAGCTCACGGCCAGGCTCGGGATCGACAAGGCCATGGCCACGCCGAGGGCCAGTTTGTAGCTCTCGGCGGTGGTCAGGTGCAGGATGATCGGCAGCGCGGTGAGCAGCGCGGCGAACAGGGTGAAGGTGTGCAAGGCGAGGAACAGCGACCGTTTGGGCGCCAGCCACTTGTAATAGAGCGGGTCGGTGATCGACACCAGCGCCGCCGCGCCGAGCAGCCCGGTGAAGATCGATTGGCCACTGTTCCAGGTGGTGGTGATGAAAAAGAACGGCAGCACAAAAAACAGACTTTCCTGGTGGATCATCTGGGTGGCGTAACGCAGCAGCGGTTCGGGGATTTCGCGCTTGAAGACTTTGGTGAACAGTTGGGTAAAGCTGTTTTCCAGCATCAGCCACAACCAGCTCACCAGCATGATGACCGCGATCCAACTGGCCATGCCCTGCTGGCGGTCCACCAGGATGAAGCTGCTCACCCCCGAGATGAAGCCGCCGAGTGCGATCACCCCTGGGTAGCGTTTCATCAGTTCGAGGATGCGCTGGATGTAGTGGTTCAGGTTCGGCATTCGGCAGTCACAGTCTTTGTAGGAAAAATCCCCGATAGAATAACGTCTTAGCCCTGGGTACGGTGCCTCATTGCGCGATCCGTTTGCGATAACTGCGCACGCCGATCAATACAATCGCGATCAGCCCGAGCACACCGGCACCTATCCAGTTCAGCATGTCGTAGCTCAGCAGCGGTTTTTCGATGCGCCAGTAGCCCGGCTGCTTGAATAGCTCGCGCATGGCCTGGTTGGTCTGCGCCAGGCTCACGGCCTTGATGCGTTTGACCGGGTCGCTGAAGTGACCGTTGTCGTAGTCGCCCGAGGCGCTCCAGTAATAGTCGGCCAGCGCGCTGTTGCCCTGCACGGCCCAGGCCTGGCGCGCGATGGCGGCCTGTTGCAGGCGGGCGAATGCCGCCGGGTCGAGGCCGTCCTTGAGCAGTTGGGCCTTGAGGTCCTGCAACACCTGTTCGGCTTCGGGGAGGGTTTCCCGTTCGAGGTCGGCATTCAGGCTGAGGAAACCGACGCCGCCGAGCACTTCGCGTTCGCTCCACGGGCCGTAGGACAAACCGTGCTTGAGGCGCAGTTGGCGATACAGCGCCCAGTCGAGGTAGTCCTTGAGCAGGTCGTAGGTTTCGTCATGCTGCTCGTCGAGCACCGGCTCGGGGAACAGCCAGTGCAGTTTGGCGCCGTTGCCGACCCAACCATGGATCAGGTCGCGGTGGCTGGCGGCGGCGTGCTGGATTTCCGGCAGGGCCAGATGCTCGGTCGGCTCGACCGGAACGAGTTGGCCATAGGTGCGTTCCAGATAGGCCGGTAGCAGCTTGTCGAGGTCGCCGACGATGATCAACGTCATGTTGTTGGGGGCGTACCAGTTTTTGCGCAGTTGCTCCAGTTGGTCGCGGGTCAACTGGTTGACCTGGGCGCGTTCGGTGCACTTGAGGCCCAGTTCGACCGCCAATTGGTTGCTGGCGGTGTGGCCCAGGTCCTGGCGGTCCAGCAGGCGTTGCAGGTGTGAGTAGTGGCCGCCGTCCTCGCGCTCGACCACTTGCTTGGCCGCGTTGATATGGGCGTCGGTCAGTTCGGTGCGAGTGAGGATCGCCCGTAGCAGGTCCAAGACCTTGCGCTGGTTTTGCGCGGGCGCCTCGATCACGAAGGTGGTGTCGGCATTGCTGGTGTAGGCGTTCCACTCGCCGCCCAGGGCTTGCATGCGTTCTTCGAGGTCGCCTTCACCGCCGCCGTCGATACCGCTGAACAACAAGTGTTCGAGCAGGTGCGGCAGTTCCTTGTCTTCGCAACGGAAGTCATCCAGGCCCACGCCGACCACCAGGCGAATCGCCACATGCCCGCGTTCGGTGCCCGGCTTGAGCAGTAATTGCAGGCCGTTGGGCAATGTGTAGCCCTCGACTTGCAGGCGGTCAAAGGCAAAGGCGTGTACAGAGCCCATGAGCAGGCAGGCGAATAACAGGCGACGCATAACTGGCTTCCTGGCGAGTGAGGTCAGTGTTAACTGACTTCACTGGCCGTCTTACGTTCAGGGCGAATGTGTGATGTCGGCAATATCTTCGGCGGAGAGCGCGCCGATGTCGGACGTTTCCAACACTGCATAAGCACTGCTGCAAAACAACGAGTTCAAGCGTTTCATGTCGGCAATCAGTTCCAAATGCAGGGAGCTGGTCTCCAGGCTCTGCACGATCTTGCGTTGCAGACGGCTGACGTGGGCGTGTGCCAGGCGGCGCTCCTGGGCGCGGAAGCGGCGTTTCTCGCGCAGCAATTGGCGCGCGCTTTCCGGGTCGGCACTGAGGAACACCGACAGGCCCAGGCGCAGGTTGGCGATCAGTTGGCTGTGCAGGCCGGTGAGTTCTTCCAGGCCCACTTCGGAGAACTGGCGCCGTTGGGAGGTTTTCTGCTGCTGGACTTTGCGCAGCATGCGTTCGATCAGGTCGCCGGCCAGTTTCAGGTTGATCGACAGCTCGATGATCTCGGCCCAGCGGCGGTTGTCCTGTTCGCTGAGGTCTTCGCGAGGCATTTGCGCCAGGTAGAGTTTGATCGCGCTGTAGAGTGCCTCGACGTCGTCGCTGAGGCTGCGCATTTCCTGGGTGATGGCGGTTTGTTTGCCGCGCAGCACTTCGAGCATCGCGGTGAGCATGTTGTCGATCAGGTCGCCCAGGCGCAGGGTTTCCCGCACTGCGTTGGCCAGCGCCAGGCTTGGCGTGGCCAGGGCGGCGAGGTCCAGGTGGCGCGGC
>NZ_JAKNRV010000402.1:0-4353 GCF_023072625.1 Pseudomonas emilianonis | reverse complement strand
CTACGCCAATGCCGGCGTTGACCCGGCCATCATGGGCATCGGCCCGGTCGCGGCCACCCGCCGTTGCCTGGAGAAAGCCGGCTGGAGCGTGGCCGACCTGGATCTGGTCGAAGCCAACGAAGCCTTTGCCGCGCAATCCCTGGCGGTGGCCAAAGAGCTGGAATGGGACGCCGACAAGGTCAACGTCAACGGCGGCGCGATCGCCATTGGCCACCCGATCGGCGCGTCAGGCTGCCGCATTCTGGTGACCCTGCTGCACGAAATGATCAAACGCGACGCCAAGAAAGGCCTGGCGACGCTGTGCATCGGTGGCGGCCAAGGCGTAGCCCTGGCCCTTGAGCGCAGCTGATTCAAGAGCAACATACGAAAAGGCCCGGTTCCACGAAAAACCGGGCCTTTTTTTCGCCTTCAGTCCGCACGCGGCACCGCAAACACCGCATTCGCCCGCGCCACAACCTTGTCCCCCACCTGCAGGCTCACCGTGGCAAACACCATTTGCCGGCCACGCTTGTGATGCTCAAGGCGCACCACCATCCACTCCCCCACTTGCACCGCGCCCAGGTAATCCACGGTCATGCTCGCGGTAAGCAACGGCAACGGCGGCTCACTGGAAAACGCCATCGCATAGCCCATGCCGATATCCGCCAAGGTTGCCAACACCCCGCCATGCACCGTGCCACGGCCATTGGCGTGACGGTTGTCGGCGCGCAGGCCGATTTCCAGTTGCAAGCCTTCACCCCGGCAATAGGCCGGGCCTAACAAGTCGAGGAGCGGGCTGCTGCGCGGCAATGAGACAAAACCTTCGGGCACGGCGTGAGCGATCATCGCGGGTTCTTCCTTGGAGTCAGGCATGAGGTGTACTCCAGGCCCCACGCGGCGACCATTACCATCAGCCGCGCATATCCTTTGCGATGCCTGGGGCTGATTCGCCAGACCCGTTTAAAACTGGCCTCAGCGCTTCATACAGCGCTGATAGCGCTCATCCACTCGCTGGGCGAACCAGGCGGTGGTCAGGTTGCGGGTGATCTTCGGGCTTTTGAGCACAATGCCCGGCAGGATCGCCCGCGGCAGCGGTTTGCCCGCCGCTGTGTCGGCCAGGGCAAACACGCGTTTGTAGAGCGTGGTCTGCTCAAAATCCAATTGCTCGCCCTGCTCCAGCTGACTGCGGATGCTGGGGTTGCGCATGTCCAGCCTGGCGCCGAGGGAACGCACCGCCAATTCGGTGCTGCCAGGCAGCAGCGAGCCGTAGCGGATCAAATCCCCGTCCAGCGCCAACTCGGTGCCTGAGACGCGGCTGACGGCGGCCTGGAACGCCGCGTTGCGGCTGGCGTACCAACCGGCGTTGAAGTCGGCAAACCGGTACAGCGTCCGGTCATAACTCACCGGGTAACCGAGCAAATGGGCGATGCCGAAGTACATACCGCCACGTCGGGTGAACACTTCCCGACGGATCGTGCCGTCCACCGTGTAGGGATAACCCCGCGCCTGCTTCTGCGCAAACTCGATGCTCACTTGCATCGGGCCGGCGGTGTGTACCGGGTTGAAACCACCAAACAGCGTGTTGCCCAAGGGCACCATGCTGATGAAGTCATCGAAGATCCCGCTCAAGTCCTTCTCCGTGCGCGCAGCGTTCAACCGATCGGCGTAGGACTTACCGGTGGGAGAACGCAGTTGCAGTGCAGTGCGGACCAACACCGCTGGCACATGCACCTTACCGGCACGGCGCAGGATTTCATCCTGGGCGATCTTGCCCATATTCGGCACAGGTGGATCGACTTGGTAAGTGGACTCTTGCTCGGTCACCGCCAGCACCGCGCAGATGTTTTCGGTACTGGGGTAGATGTGCTGGGTGTCGAAAGCGGTGTAGATATCCTGGGCCCAACCGTTGCGATCGGCGACCTTGGCGGGCAGCAGACGCACGATCTGCGCCTTGACCTCGGCTTCACTGCGCTCCGGCTGTTGCGGGCCGCGTGCGGTCGAGCAACCTGCCAGCACCACCAAGGGCATGAGACACAGGATCAGGTGGCGTAGGTACATGGGGCTTCCTTGAAGGGCGATGGGCCGGGCATTGCAGATATCGACCGGTAAGTCTAACGCGGGTTCGCCCTGTGCTCCCCTCGCCAACGTAATGCGAATATGACAGGATCTTCCATCGACCATTCGTACAAGGAGTTTGAATGCCATGCTCAGCATGAACTTTTTCATCACCTGCCTGATCGTTGTGCTGATTCCCGGCACCGGCGTGATCTTTACCGTGTCCACGGGCCTCATGGCCGGCAAGCGCGCCAGCGTGTTCGCCGCGCTGGGCTGTACCGCCGGGATCATCCCGCACTTATTGGCATCCATCCTCGGCCTTTCCGCGCTTCTGCACACCAGCGCATTGGCGTTCGAAGCGCTGAAATTCGCCGGAGCCGCCTACCTGCTGTACCTGGCCTACGCCACGTGGCGCGATCGTTCGGCCTTCGCGATGAATGACACGCCAACGGCAACCACGGCCCGTGGCCTGATGCTACGCGGGTTTTTGCTGAATATTCTCAACCCCAAGCTGACGATTTTCTTCCTGGCCTTCCTACCCCAGTTCGTCACACCGGCCAGCACGGCGCCGGCCTTGCAAATGCTGGTGCTGAGCGGCGTGTTCATGGCCATGACGTTTGCGGTGTTTGTGGTGTATGGCCTGCTGGCCAATGTGTTTCGCCGCGCGGTGATCGAGTCACCACGGGTACAGAATTGGCTGCGGCGCAGTTTTGCGGCGGCCTTTGCAGGGTTGGGGTTGAACCTGGAGCTTGCACAGCGCTGAAAAACGCTACAACCCACTGTGGAAGCGGGGGGTTGCCCGCTCCCACAAGTTGGGTGCTTTAGATGCCTGCCAGCGCCAGGTCCATGGCGAAGTAAGTGAAGATCAGGTCCGCGCCAGCGCGCTTGATCGAACCCAAAGTTTCCCGCACCACCCGGTCCTCATCGATCGCGCCAGCCTGAGCACCGAACTTGATCATCGCGTACTCGCCGCTGACCTGATACGCCGCCACCGGCAGGCGTGAGGCTTCGCGGATGTCACGGATGATGTCGAGGTAGGCACCGGCCGGTTTGACCATCAGCGCATCCGCGCCTTCCTGCTCGTCGAGCAGCGATTCACGCACGGCTTCGCGGCGGTTCATCGGGTTCATCTGGTAGCTTTTGCGGTCGCCCTTGAGCGCGCTGCCACCCGCTTCACGGAACGGACCGTACAGGGCCGAAGCGAATTTGGTGGAGTAGGCCATGATCGGGATATGCGTGAAACCGGCGTCATCCAACGCCCGGCGAATCGCCTGGACCTGGCCGTCCATCGCCGCCGACGGTGCGATCACATCGGCACCGGCACGGGCCGCCGCCACAGCTTGCTTGCCGAGGTTGACCAACGTCGCGTCGTTGTCGACATGGGCGCCATGCATCACGCCGCAATGGCCGTGATCGGTGTATTCGCAGAAACAGGTGTCGGACATCACGATCATTTCCGGCACCGCGTCCTTGATGATCGAGGACATGCGCGAGACCAGGCCGCGCTCTTTCCAAGTGTCGCTGCCACTGGCGTCCAGGTGGTGGGACACGCCAAAGGTCATCACCGATTTGATCCCGGCGCGGGCATAACGCTCGATTTCCCCGGCCAGCTTTTTCTCAGGGATGCGCAGCACACCCGGCATGCTGGTGATTGGCACGAAATCATCGATTTCTTCTTCGACGAAAATCGGCAGCACCAGATCATTGAGGGTGAACTCGGTTTCCTGGAACAAGCTACGCAACTCCGGGGAGCGGCGCAGACGGCGTGGGCGGGCTTGAGGGAACTGGCTGGTCATGGCTGTCCTGAATAAGGCTAAAAACGTTGGGGCGAAAGCGTATGCCCCCCGACCCCGGCAGCGCAAATGCCAGGCAGACAATAGTTTATGGCAAGGCCTACAACAATTGCATTGATCTAGAGCTGTAGACGCCCTTCGATGCACACCGCCACGGCACCGCCGACCCAGATTTCATCGCCCTGGCGCTCGATGCGGATACGCCCCGCGCGCCCCATCGCCGTGCCCTGGCTGACCACGTAACAGCTCGGCGCCAGGCCTTCGCCCAACAACCATTGGGCCACCCCGGCATTCAAGCTGCCAGTGGCCGGGTCTTCAGGGAACCCGTCGCCGGCGATAAACGCACGCACTTCAAAGTGCGCGTCTACTGCGTCGCGCTCGGGATCGCAGGGCGCTATCACGCCTACCGCCAGCCCGAGCAATTGCGAATAATCGGGCTGCAGATCAAGCACCGCCTGGCGGTCGGCCAACATCACCGCCAGCCAACCCGCGCCGTTGTCGACCCACTGGCTGCGCACAATGGTTG
>NZ_JAKNRV010000401.1:0-4375 GCF_023072625.1 Pseudomonas emilianonis | reverse complement strand
ACCACGACCATGGCGATCAGTGGGCCAGGAACGCGCTTTACGCCGGGCAGTCTGGGTGTGAGGATCACCAGTGCCAGGCTCAGCAGGGCTAACAGTGTCGTGGGTACATGAAGGCTGGGGAATGCTTCATGAGGGTGTCTCCATTAGGATTAATGTCCTTACCCTTTATTGGTCAGCCCTCATTTGCTGTTCGTGCCTCGATGCCGACGAGCGGTCTCAGGACACCTGTAAGATTTTGTGTGCCGAGAGGTGGCGCGCTATCAGGCGTGCCACGGTGATCATCCAGTTCAGGGCGGCGATGGCCAGTACGCCCATCATCAATGTTGACAGGCCGTAGTCGACGATGATCCTGCCCGCCAGCCAGGGAAACCCGAAGACACCGACAAAATACGCCAGGCTGAACAGCAGCAACGCCTGGGACGTAGTGCCGGGCGGCGATTCGTGGGCTACCAGCCCATTGATCACCGAATACGTCAGGCCGTACCCGACCCCTAACGTGGCAGCCGCCAGCAGGTAGCTGAGGTTGCCGCTCACACCAAACGCAAACAGTGCAATCGACCCGAGCATGGCCCCGGACAACACACACGCCGCCCTATAGGCATCACGCTTGACCACGAAGCCTGCGATCAACAGGCGGCTGGTGATCGCGGCACTCAGGAACCCTGCGAAGAACAGCGAATAGTCCAACCCATGCGCGGCCGCGTAGCTGGTCTGGAACGATGAAAGCCCGCCAAACACGCAACCGCCCAGGCCGACCATCAAGATGGCGAACGCCGCCTTGGAAGACAGCACCCGGCGGCTGGCGGCCAGGGAAATCCTCGACGTCGGTGCATTCGCGTGATGCTTGAGTTGTGCGCCCAATCGCCAGAACATCACCACCCCGGCCAGGCTGGCCACCCCAGCGATATAGAAGGCGGTCGTCAGGGGCAGGTCCAGCGCACTGGTGGCTCGTCCGAGCAGAGGCCCGGCACCGATCCCACTCAACATGCTGCCCGACAGCAGCGCAAAGTACTTGGCCCGCAGCCTGGGCTCAACCAGCAAGGTCACGATGATCGGGCCCAGTGTATAGAACACGCCCCAGCCCAATCCGAGGGCCAGCCCGAACAGCATCAAGCCTTGGCCAAACCCCGGCGTCAGGGCAAAGCCGAGGCAGGCCACCACCAGCAACACGCCCATCCCCGCAATTGCCCGTGCCGCGCCCAACGCATCGGCCAAATGCCCGGAGAGCACTACCGCGACGAAGGTACTGAGCATCGCCGTGGAAATCACGCTGCCGGCGTCATGCTCATTCCCACCGCGCGAATGAATCAGCAACGACAGCAGAAACGTCGAGCCGTAGGACAACGACAACAGGAAGCTGGCAAGGCAAAACAGGGCGAATAATTTTCCGCCCACCGGGGCTGTGGAGTTCATGAGCACGCCTTGGAATCATTGGAGTTATGGCGACTTTCTACCATGCACGTCCGGGCGGATTGTTCTGTAGTTGGTGGCGCTTGCATTAGCCCGCAACGGAGTAAGTCGCTTTGGCGATCCCGAAATTGCACTGCAATCTGTCATCAATCCGTCTTAGTATGTGGCCTTTGAATTTACCCAAGGCGCGCCCATGACCATCGAGATTCGCCCCGCCGTGCCCAGCGATGCTGCGCAGATC
The DNA here is from genome assembly GCF_023072625.1 of Pseudomonas emilianonis. Classification (NCBI taxonomy): domain Bacteria; kingdom Pseudomonadati; phylum Pseudomonadota; class Gammaproteobacteria; order Pseudomonadales; family Pseudomonadaceae; genus Pseudomonas; species Pseudomonas emilianonis. The sequence continues at coordinate 2,724 of NZ_JAKNRV010000401.1, read as the reverse complement.
CTGACTTTCATTACCGAGCTTGCCGAGTTTGAGAGGGCTCGTCATGAAGTGATCGCCAGTGTGGTGGACATCGAGCGCAGCCTGTTCAGCGAGGGCGCGACTGCCCATGGGCTGATTTGCCTGCGCGACGGATTGCCGATCGGGTTCGCGGTATTCTTTTTCAGCTATTCCACGTGGCTGGGCAGCAACTGCCTGTACCTCGAAGACCTCTACATCAACCCCGAGCAACGCGGCGGCGGCGCTGGCAAGAAGTTACTGCGCCACCTGGCGAAGATCGCCTGCGACAACGGCTGCGGGCGTTTCGAGTGGAGCGTGCTGGATTGGAACGAGCCGGCGATTGCCTTCTACAAATCCATCGGCGCCCAGCCCCAGGAAGAGTGGGTGCGCTACCGCATGGAAGGCGAAGCACTGCGGGATTTCGCCCAGGGCTGATGAAAACCCCGATGAAAACCGGCATCCCGACGCCGGTTTTTTTACACGCTCTCTCACTATGTGGGATGTAAATTTATATATTGAGATATTTAAAGGTCTGGGTTTATAGTCGGCTGCATCAGCACTCACTACCAAAAATAAAACAGGTGAAGCGATGCAGGCACACCCTCTGTCACTCCCCGCCGTGCCCGAACCCACCTATGGCGAGCGGCTGAAGCACAAGGTGGTGATCATCACCGGCGCCGCCCAAGGCATTGGCGAGGCGATCGTTGCCTGCTTCCAGGCCCAGCAGGCGCGTTTGGTGATCGCCGATATCCAGGCCGAAAAGGTCGAGCAAGTCGCCGCTCACTGGCGCGAACGCGGCGCCGAGATCTACGCGCAGCCGGTCGACATCACGTCCCAGGCGCAATGGCAGGCGCTGGTCAATTTGGCCATCGAGCGCTTCGGCCGCGTCGATGTGCTGGTCAACTGCGCCGGGGTCAATGTGTTCCGCGACCCGTTGCAGATGACCGACGAGGACTGGCGACGCTGCTTCGCCATCGACCTCGACGGTGCCTGGTACGGCTGCCGCACGGTGTTGCCGCACATGATCGAGCAGGGCATCGGCAACATCATCAACATCGCCTCGACCCATTCCAGCCACATCATTCCCGGCTGTTTTCCCTACCCGGTCGCCAAACACGGCCTGCTCGGCCTGACCCGCGCCCTCGGCATCGAATACGCGTCCAAGGGTATCCGCGTGAATGCCATCGCGCCGGGCTATATCGAAACCCAGCTCAACGTCGACTACTGGAACGGTTTCCCCGACCCCCAGGCCGAGCGCCAGCGCGCGTTCGACCTGCACCCGCCCAAGCGCATCGGCCAGCCTGTGGAGGTGGCGATGACTGCGCTGTTTCTGGCCACCGATGAGGCGCCCTTTATCAATGCCACCTGCCTGATGATCGATGGCGGGCGGTCGGTGATGTACCACGACTAGAACTTGTCACTCTCCAATAACAACAAGAGATGCCGTTCATGAAAAAAGCCCTACGCGTACTCACCGCCGCTATCGCGTTAAGCGGCCTCAGCAGTTTGGCCGTTGCCGAAGAGGTAAAAATCGGCTTTTTGGTCAAACAAGCCGAAGAACCCTGGTTCCAGACCGAATGGGCCTTCGCCGAAAAAGCCGGCAAGGAACATGGTTTCACCGTGATCAAGATCGCCGTGCCCGACGGCGAGAAAACCCTCTCGGCGATCGACAGCCTGGCCGCCAACGGCGCCAAGGGTTTTGTGATCTGCCCGCCGGACGTGTCCCTCGGCCCGGCGATTGTCGCCAAGGCCAAGGCCAACGGCTTGAAAGTGATCGCCGTGGATGATCGCTTCGTCGACGCCAAGGGCAATTTCATGGAGGACGTGCCGTACCTGGGCATGGCCGCTTTTGAAGTCGGCCAGAAACAAGGTGCGGCGATGGCCGCCGAGGCGAAGAAACGCGGGTGGGACTGGAAGGACACCTACGCGGTGATCACCACTTTCAACGAACTCGACACCGGTAAAAAACGCACCGACGGCTCGATCAAATCCCTCGAAGAAGCGGGCATTCCCAAGGACCACATCCTCACCGCCGCGCTCAAGACCCTCGACGTGCCCGGCAGCATGGACGCCACCAACTCGGCCCTGGTCAAGCTGCCCAGCGGCGCGAAAAACCTGATCATCGGCGGCATGAACGACAACACCGTGCTTGGCGGCGTGCGCGCCACCGAAAGCGCCGGGTTTGCCGCCGCGAATGTGATCGGCATCGGCATCAATGGCACCGACGCCATCGGTGAATTGAAGAAAGCCAACAGTGGTTTCTTCGGCTCGATGCTGCCGAGCCCGCACATCGAGGGCTACAACACCGCGCTGATGATGTACGAATGGGTCACCAAAGGCACGGAACCGCCGAAGTACACCGCCATGGACGAAGTGACCCTGATCACCCGCGCCAACTTCCAGGAAGAACTGACCAAGATCGGGCTGTGGAAATGAGCGGCGCGGCCTTGCGTTTCAATGGCATCGGCAAGGAGTTTCCCGGTGTGAAAGCGCTGGCGCAGATCAGCTTTGAAGCGCGGCCGCACTCGGTACACGCGCTGATGGGCGAGAACGGCGCGGGCAAGTCGACGCTGCTGAAAATCCTCGGCGGCGCCTACATCCCGAGCAGCGGCAGCGTGCAGATCGGCGCGCAGACCATGGCCTTCAAATGCGCGGCCGACAGCATTGCCAGCGGCGTCGCGGTGATCCACCAGGAGTTGCATCTGGTGCCGGAAATGAGCGTCGCCG
>NZ_JAKNRV010000400.1:0-4387 GCF_023072625.1 Pseudomonas emilianonis | reverse complement strand
ACCAACTGCGCGGCCATCACGAACAAGCCTGCGGCGAAACCCGCGATGGCCATGGGCACGATGCCCACCGACAGCCCGACCCCGGCCAAGGCCGCGAGCAGCCCGGCATACACGAACAGCACCACTCTGAGGGCATTGCAGCGGTCCAGCAGGACACCGCCGAGCAGCGAGCCAAGGGCGCCGCCGATGTTGAACAGCATCTGCACCATGCCCGCCTGGGGTTTGCTGAAACCTTGTTCGAGTAACAACGACGGCAGCCAGTTGAGCAGCATGTACATCACGGTCAGGGTGAAGAAGTAGCTGAGCCACAACGCCAGTGTGGTGCGCGCGCGGCCTTCGCCGAACAGCGCCTGGCGGGTGGAGGGGCGAGCACTGAGGGTCTTGTCGAGCTGTTGGCGAAAGGCGTTGGACTCGGGCAGCAGCAGGATCATCAAGGGCACGGCCAACAAGGGCGCCAGGCCGCCGATGATAAAGGTGGTCTGCCAGTGTTCACTGGAAAACATCGCCACGACCGCCGCCAATGCGCCGCCCAACGGCACGCCGCAGTACATGACACTGATGGCGGTGCCACGGTTGCGTTCGCTGGCCGCTTCGGCGCACAGGGCGATCAGGTTGGGCAGCGCGGCGCCCAGCCCCAGGCCGGTCAAAAAACGCACCAACAGCAGGCTCGAGTAGCTTTCGACAAACGCGGTGCAAAGCGAGAACAGCCCGAACAGCAGCACGGCGATCACCAGGATTTTCTTGCGCCCGATTCGGTCGGCGACCCAGCCGCCGAAGAACGCCCCCGGCAGCAGGCCAATGATCCCTACGCTGAATACCCAGCCGAGCATTTTCGGGTCCAGGGCAAAACTCTGACGCAACCCTGCGGCGGTGGTTCCGGCGGCTTGCAGATCGAACCCCTCGATCAGCGCAACGATAAAGCACAACGCGATAGTCAGCGTCGAACGACGCGATGGACTGTCCATGGGCAAACCTCATTGTTGTTGTTTTTGTTGTGGTGGCGAGCGCAAGTGGCTGCTGCGATTAAGATAACAAAGATAACTAAAAAATGAATAGCGTATTAAAAATGCAAAAAAACAATAAATAAGTACTTAAAAATCATAGTGTTGAGATGTGTATCTGTGATGATCTGAAAAGTAGATAGCTTTATTAATGTTCGATTATCGGTCATTTGCTGTTGACGAGCACCGTCGGCTGTTTCCATTCTCTGTTCGCGAAGCCGACTGGGCCGAGCGTGTGCCACCCCAAAAACAACAACAACAAATGGACAATGAACATGCCAAAACTCCCTATGGAGGACGCCGTTGCAGTGGCGTCCGTCTCCTGTGTGTCGAACCGCAAGCCAAGCCTGGTCATGGCGTTACTGGCCTTGAGCGTGCTGCCCACCCAGCTGTGGGCGGCCGGTTTTATCGACGACAGCCACGGCACCTTGACCCTGCGCAATTATTACCTGGACCGCGACTACAAGGACGACGGTGCGAAGACCGCCGCGCGGGAATGGGCCCAGGCGTTCATCCTCAACCTGGAATCGGGGTACACCCCGGGCCCGGTGGGCTTTGGCCTGGATGTGCGCGGGCTGATGGGGGTCAAGCTCGACTCTTCGCCGGACCGCAGCGGCACCGAGTTGTTGCCGGTGTCGGCCAGCGACAAGCGTGCCGCCGATGAATACTCGCGCCTGGCGCCGACCGCCAAGCTGCGGTTTGCACAAACCACCGTGAAGACCGGTGACGTGTCGATCTTCCTGCCGTTCGCCTTTGCCAGCCCGTCGCGCCTGCTGCCGCAAACCTTTCGCGGCACCACCTTGAGCTCCAAGGATATCGACGGCCTGACTCTCAATACCGGCTACATCGACCGCATCAACAAGCGCGACTCCACCGACTACCAGGCCATGACCATCGCCTCGCCCAACCGGCGTTTCAACGCCACCGCCACCACCTCGCACCTGGCTTACGTCGGCGGTGACTACCAGGTCAACAAAGACCTCAGCCTGCGCGCCTATCACTCGCAGATCGCCGACCTCTACCAGCAGGACACCCTGGCGTTGCTGCACAATCTGCCCGTGGGCGATGGCGTGCTCACCAGCGACCTGCGCAGTTTCTTCAGTCGCGAGGACGGCAGCGCCAAGGCGGGGAACGTGGATAACCGCAACCTTTCGGCGTTGTTTGGCTACCGCCTGGGCGGTCACAAATTCAGCTTGGGCTACATGCATTCCAGTGGGGAGACGGCCACGCCCTATATCTCCGGGACTGAGCTGATGGGCATGAGCGAACTGACCATGAGTTCGGACTTTCTCAATGCCAAGGAACGCACCTGGCAGGCGATCTACGACTATGACTTTGCGGCATCCGGTTTGCCGGGCCTGAAGGGCCGGCTGCGTTATGTGCGCGGCGATAACATCGAGCTGGCGGCGTTCAATGCCGAGGATCGCAAGGAGCGCGAGTTCCAGATGGAACTGGGCTACGTGATCCAGAGCGGCCCGCTGAAGAACGTCGGGCTGATGGCGCGCAAGTCGATCTATCGCAATGACTTCCCGAGCGGCGCGGCGTTTCGCGATGAAAACCAGACCCGTTTCCTGGTGCTCTACACCGTGGCGCTCTGGTAAGCCCGTCAGTCCTGATACACCTTCTTCAGCAAGCGCAGCAGCTCTGCACGTTCTTGACCGTCCAGGGCTGCGGTGGCGTCAAGGTCACTCTGTGCGGCGATCTCTTTGAGCGTCTTGAGCAGGGTTTCGCCGGTCTTGCTGAGGAAGATCCCATAGGAGCGCTTGTCCGGCTTGCAGCGCACACGCACGGCGAGGGCGCGGCTTTCCAGCTTGTTCAGCAGCGGCACCACCTGGGGTGGCTCAATCGCCAGGGCGCGGGCCAGGTCGGCCTGCATCAGGCCGGGGTTCTGCTCGATGATCGCCAGGGCCGAGAACTGAGCCGGGCGCAGGTCGTGCTCGGAAAGTCGACCGATCAGGTTCTGGAACAGCTTGAGCTGGGCGCGACGCATGGCGTAACCGATCAGGTCGTCCAGGGCCGAATCCAGCGGCGCACGCCCCTCGGTGGTGTCGGGCAGGGCCAGGTTGGCGTCGGCGATGTTGGAAGGCTTGGCCATTAACAGTGCAATCCTCAGAAGGTGGAGGTTAAGAAAGCTATCTAGTTTGCCGAGGTTGGCGAGCCATGGCTATGCCGGCTTTTCATAACACCCGAGCAGCTTAGGGTTTACAGGGGAAAAATATTGGTTATCAAGATTAATAGTTAATTGACATAACTATATTTGCGGTTTAATTTCGAATCATCTTCCAACCCAGAACAAGAGCGTACCGTCATGAGTAATTACGAAGGCCGTTGGACCACCGTCAAGGTTGAAATCGAGGAAGGCATTGCCTGGGTCATTCTCAATCGCCCGGAAAAACGCAACGCCATGAGCCCGACCCTGAACCGCGAAATGATCGACGTTCTGGAAACCCTGGAGCAGGACCCTGCCACTGGCGTGCTGGTCTTGACCGGTGCCGGCGAAGCCTGGACCGCCGGCATGGACCTCAAGGAATACTTTCGCGAGGTGGATGCCGGCCCGGAAATCCTCCAGGAGAAAATCCGCCGCGAAGCCTCGCAATGGCAATGGAAACTGCTGCGCATGTACGCCAAGCCCACCATCGCCATGGTCAATGGCTGGTGCTTCGGCGGCGGCTTCAGCCCATTGGTGGCGTGCGACCTGGCGATCTGTGCCGACGAAGCGACCTTCGGTCTCTCGGAAATCAACTGGGGCATCCCACCGGGCAACCTGGTGAGCAAGGCCATGGCCGACACCGTGGGCCATCGTCAATCGCTGTACTACATCATGACCGGCAAGACCTTTGGCGGGCAGAAGGCCGCCGAGATGGGCCTGGTCAACGAAAGCGTGCCGCTGGCGCAACTGCGCGAAGTGACGATTGAATTGGCGCGCAACCTGCTGGAGAAAAACCCGGTGGTGCTGCGGGCGGCCAAGCATGGCTTCAAGCGTTGTCGCGAATTGACCTGGGAGCAGAACGAGGATTACCTCTACGCCAAGCTCGATCAGTCGCGTTTGCTCGACACCGAAGGCGGCCGCGAGCAGGGCATGAAGCAGTTTCTCGACGACAAGAGCATCAAACCCGGCCTGCAGACGTACAAACGCTGAGGCTTGCCGGCGAATAGCGGGCCGCATCCCGCTGTTCGCTGCCTCACGCTGGCGCTACTGTGACATCGCTTGAATGCATTCCCCATAAAGACAATAAAGAGGAATCACCATGCTGGACGTGCCCCTGTTGATCGGCGGCCAGTCGTGCCCCGCCCGTGACGGTCGAACCTTCGAGCGTCGCAACCCGGTGACCGGTGAAGTGGTTTCGCGGGTTGCCGCCGCGACCCTGGAAGATGCCGACGCCGCC
>NZ_JAKNRV010000003.1:0-54259 GCF_023072625.1 Pseudomonas emilianonis | reverse complement strand
CCAGGCGTATGAACCGGCCAGCGCACCAGCGGCTGCCGACTCGCCAAAACCCGCTGTCGCAGCGCCCAGCAAACCGTGGCAAGTCCTGCTCAAGGATGTGCAACTGCGTAACTATCAGGTCCACCTGGCCGACCGCCAGGCCAAACCCGCCGTTGCTCTGGAACTGGGCCCGCTGAACGTCGATGTGCAGAACTTCGACAGCCTCAACGGCAACCCCTTTACCCTCAAGGTCGACACCGGCCTGGGCAAGCAAGGCAAGATCCAGGCAACCGGCGAGGTCAACCTCAACCCGGTCAGCGCCAAGCTGAAAGTGAACACCCAGGATATCGACCTGCGGGTCGCGCAATCCTATATCAGCCCGTTCATACGCCTGGAGCTGCGTAGCGGCATGCTCGGCAGCAACCTCGACGTGAACCTGAAAAGCACCGATCCTCTGGCCCTGCAGATCACCGGCCGGGCGCAGGTCGATCAGTTGCACACCCTCGACACCCTCAAGACCCGCGACTTCCTAAAATGGCAGCGCCTGGTGCTGGAAGGCGTGAACTATCAGCATGGCAACAGCCTGTCGATCGACAAGGTCAACCTGCTGCAGCCCTACGTGCGCTTCATGATCAACGATGATCGCACCACCAACGTCGACGACCTGCTGATCCCACAGCCGGCCAACAGCGGCGCCAAGCCGGAGACCAAGGCGGCTGCCAGTAACGAAAAACCTCTGGGCATTCATATCGGGCAGATTGCGATCAACGACGGCTCGGCGAACTTCGCCGACTTCAGCCTCACGCCCAACTTCGCCACCGCGATTCAACAGCTCAACGGGCAGATCGGCACCATTGACAGCCGCCAGGCCAAACCGGCCAGTGTCGACATCAAGGGTAAAGTGGATCGCTATGCACCGGTCACCATCAAAGGTAGCGTGAACCCGTTCGATCCGATGGCGGCGCTGGATATCGCCACCAGCTTCAAACGTGTCGAACTGACAACCTTGACGCCCTACTCGGGCAAATTCGCCGGTTTCCGTATTCGCAAGGGTCGCCTTAACCTCGACCTGCATTATGTGATCATCAAAGGCCAGTTGAAGGCCGAGAACAAAGTGGTGGTCGAGCAACTGCAACTGGGTGAGAAGGTCGACAGTGCCGATGCGGTAGACCTGCCGATTCGCCTCGCGATCGCTCTGCTCAAGGACTCTGACGGCAAGATCTCGATTGAGCTGCCCGTCAGCGGCGACTTGAATAACCCGCAATTCAGCGTGATGCCGATCGTGTGGCAGACATTGCGCAACCTGGTGGTGCGCGCAGCAACGGCGCCCTTCAAGTTTATCGGTGGGCTGGTGACCGGCGGCGGTTCGGAAGACCTCGGCAATGTCTCGTTCGCAGCAGGCTCCAGCGAACTGAACAAAGACGCCGAGGGCGCCCTGAACACCCTGGCCAACGCCCTCAAAGAGCGCCCGACCCTGCGCCTGGAAATCGAAGGCACCGCGGCTGCCGACAGTGACGGCAAGTTCCTGGCAGAGCAGCGCCTGGAGCGTGAATACCAGTACAACTACTACAAGATGCTGCAGCGCCGTGGGGACAAGGTTCCGGCCCAGGCTTCCTTGCTGCAAGTACCGGAAAAGGAAAAAGCCCCGTTGCTCGAAGGTATCTACCGCACCCGCCTGAAGCAACAACCACCGGCGGAATGGAAAAACCTGAGCGACGATGAGCGCACGGCCAAACTGAAGGACGGCGTGATCAAGTTCTGGAGTGGCAGCGACGTGCTGCTGCGCCAGCTCGGTCAGGACCGCGCGAGCACCATCAAGGACTACCTGGTGGACAAAGGGCAGTTGGAAGATGACCGGGTGTACTTCATCGATGCCAAACTGGGCCAAGCCGAGAAGGATGGCCGGGTGATAACGCCGATGCATCTGGACGCCGAGTAACCCCTCGATCGTCATACACCGACGAAATGCAGAATAGAACAGGCCCCGACACATGTGCCGGGGCCTGGAATGACCACATCCCTATGGTCGGTCGCATGAACCCGTGAGGTGCATTGAGTGGATATCTAACTCACTCGTTGCCGCCGACGTCTAGTTCAGACGATTGATTGAGCGTTACTCTGCTTTCAGGCCATCGGCCGATACAGCTTTCACGCCTTTGATTTTCTTGGTGATGTTCACCGCAGTAGTTTTCTGCGCTTCAGTCACTGCGACGGAAGAAGACAGGGAAACTACACCCTTGTTGGTTTCGACTTTGATGTCGGTACCAGGAATACCTTTCTCGGTGACCAAGTCAGCCTTCACTTTGGTGGTGATCCAAGTGTCCGAAGTGGCTTCCTTGGATTTGTCGATGTTGTCAGCTTTTACCGCACCGCCAGCCAGCAAGCCGTCAGCGGACACCGCAGTGACACCCTTGATACGCTTGGTGATGGCTACGGCGGTGGCTTTCTGCGAGTCGGAGATGGCAACGGTCGAAGACAGGGAAACCACACCTTTGTTGGTCTCAACCTTGATGTCCGAACCTGGGATGCCCTTTTCGGTCAGCAGGTCAGCTTTGACTTTGGTGGTGATCCAAGTGTCCGAGGTGGACTCTTTGGCTTTGGTCATTTCGCCAGCAGCCAGTGTCATAGGCGCCTGGGAGGTTTGAGCGAAGGCAACGTTGGCCATGGCCAGGGTCAAAGCGGTAGCAGTTGCGGTAGCGAGAGCGAACTTCTTCATACGAGTAACTCCTGTTTTATTAAAAGTCTGCAGTGTGTGTACCTTGATGCTGCAGCGTTAACAGGAATATTGCAGGCACTGTGCCAAGTCGAATCAGAAAAATAAAACCTTTAAAAACAACACGTTAAGAATTTAGCCAGTTTTCGCATTCGTGCAATTTGCATGAAGCGGATCGTGCCTGCATGCAAGTTGCGGTTTTTGGATGTGATTAAGCGCCTGATTTTTCGGCATTTTCCTGCGCGCATAAAAAAAGGACTCCGAAGAGTCCTTTTTCAGCGTGAAGCCTGCGGGTATTTAAACGCCCGAAGCCTTGGCTGCTGCCACGTCTTTGATGGACAGCTTGATGCGGCCGCGGTTGTCCACGTCCAGTACCAGCACTTCCACTTCCTGGCCTTCTTTCAGAATGTCGGTCACTTTCTCAACACGAGCGTCGCTCAGCATGGAGATGTGAACCAGACCGTCTTTGCCCGGCAGGATGTTGACGAATGCGCCGAAATCGACGATGCGCTCAACTTTACCGACGTAGATCTTGCCGATCTCGGCTTCGGCAGTGATGCCCAGAACGCGCTGACGCGCAGCTTCTGCAGCTTCCTTGGTTTCGCCGAAGATCTTGATCGAGCCGTCGTCTTCGATGTCGATCGAAGCCTTGGTTTCTTCACAGATCGCACGAATAGTCGCGCCGCCTTTACCGATGACATCACGGATTTTGTCGGTGTCGATTTTCATCGCGATCATGGTCGGAGCATTTTCCGACAGTTCGGTACGGGACTGACCAATGATCTGGTTCATCTGACCGAGGATGTTCAGGCGCGCTTCCAGGGCTTGGCCCAGAGCGATTTCCATGATTTCTTCGGTGATGCCCTTGATCTTGATGTCCATCTGCAGCGCGGTCACACCTTTGGCGGTACCGGCTACCTTGAAGTCCATGTCGCCCAGGTGATCTTCGTCGCCCAGGATGTCGGTCAGGATGGCGAACTTCTCGCCTTCTTTAACCAGGCCCATGGCGATACCGGCAACCGGTGCCTTCATTGGCACACCAGCGTCCATCAGTGCCAGGGAAGCACCGCAGACCGAAGCCATGGAGCTGGAACCGTTGGACTCGGTGATTTCCGACACCACACGGATGGTGTACGGGAACACGTCGGCGGCAGGCAGCATGGCCGCAATCGAACGACGGGCCAGACGGCCGTGACCGATTTCACGACGACCAGCACCACCCATGCGACCACACTCGCCCACCGAGAACGGAGGGAAGTTGTAGTGCAGCATGAACGGGTCTTTTTTCTCGCCTTCCAGGGTGTCCAGCAGTTGTGCGTCACGGGCAGTACCCAGGGTCGCAACGACCAGGGCCTGGGTTTCACCACGGGTGAACAGCGCCGAACCGTGAGTCTTCGGCAGAACGCCGACTTCGATGTTCAGCGGACGCACGGTGCGAGTGTCGCGACCGTCGATACGTGGCTTGCCGTTCACGATGTTTTCGCGAACGGTGCGGTATTCGATTTCGCCGAAAGCCGCTTTGACGTCGCTGGAAGAAGGCTGGCCTTCTTCACCGGACAGCTTGGCCACGACCTGATCCTTCAACTCGCCCAGGCGAGCGTAACGGTCGGCCTTGACGGTGATGGTGTAGGCCTGGGAGATCGCTTCGCCGAATTCGGAGCGGATAGCGCCCAGCAGTTCGGTCGCTTCGGCTTGTGGAGCCCAGGCCCAAGTTGGCTTGGCAGCTTCGGCAGCGAGTTCTTTAACGGCGTTGATCACAACCTGGAACTCGTCGTGAGCAAACAGTACAGCGCCCAGCATCTGGTCTTCGGTCAGCTCTTTGGCTTCCGATTCAACCATCAATACGGCTTCCGAGGTACCGGCAACGACCATGTCCAGGCTCGAGGCTTTTTGCTGCTCGTAAGTCGGGTTCAGCAGGTAGCCGGTGCTTTCGTGGAAAGCAACGCGCGCGGCGCCGATCGGGCCATCGAAAGGAATACCGGAGATGGCCAGGGCAGCCGAGGTACCGATCATCGCAGCGATGTCCGGATCGGTCTTTTTGCTGGTGGAAACGACGGTGCAGACAACCTGCACTTCGTTCATGAAGCCTTCTGGGAACAGCGGACGGATCGGACGGTCGATCAGTCGGGAAGTCAGGGTTTCTTTCTCGGAAGGACGGCCTTCGCGCTTGAAGAAACCGCCAGGGATCTTACCGGCAGCGTAAGTCTTTTCCTGGTAGTGAACGGACAGAGGGAAGAAGCCCTTGCTTGGGTCCGCGTGCTTGGCGCCAACAACGGTCACCAGTACGGTAACGTCGTCGTCAACGGTAACCAGCACTGCGCCGGAGGCTTGACGGGCGATACGGCCTGTCTCGAGGGTAACGGTCGACTGACCGAACTGAAATTTTTTGATAACCGGGTTCACGGTGTCCTACCTTCTTTGTGGCTCTTGGGGAACTTGTCTTCTTGCGAAATTCTTGGGCAATGTCGGGAATCGGCCCAACCCTTGTCCAGGGGTAAAACGTGTATCCAGATAAAACTTGAGGCTGGAAGCCTGCCATGGGCCAGCGGGAATCCCACTGACACACGACAAACAACCAACCTCTAGCGCAATCGCTTATTAGCGACGCAGACCCAGGCGACCGATCAGAGCCTGATAACGACCCAGATCCTTGCCTTTCAGGTAGTCCAGCAGCTTGCGGCGCTGGTTTACCATGCGGATCAGACCACGACGGGAGTGGTGATCTTTACCGTTGGCCTTGAAGTGACCTTGCAGCTTGTTGATGTTGTGAGTCAGCAGTGCAACTTGCACTTCTGGCGAACCAGTGTCACCAACAGCTTGCTGATAGTCAGCTACGATTTGTGCTTTTTCTTGAACGTCGAGAGCCATGAGGCAATCCTTTTTTCAGGAAACCACCCAAAGGGCAGTTTCAACAGGCCAGGGACAAATCCCTGTATCTAAAAATGAGTAGTGACCGTGCCTGCTAACAGCCACCCTCGTTCCAGTTTGCGTAAAAGCTACTGCGCTTTTACCACAAACAGGTTCCGGTCATTCTGACCGAATCAGTCGACGTGGCGCGATGCGCCCGTCTTCGCTCACTTCACCGATACCGATAAAGCGACCGTTATGATCCTGTACCCGCACCATGCCGAATTTCGGGGCGTCCGGGGCACGTACCGGCTGGCCGTTGAGCCAGTAGAACGCGCTGTGCTCCGAAAAGTGCAGCAATGGCCAATCGAGTAAACCGCTGTCCGATGGCATCAGAAAGCGATCAACCGCTTCATTGCCGCCTTCGGCGTGTACCGCTTCCAGCTCTTCCAGCGTAACCGTCTGCGCCAGACTGAAAGGGCCGGCCTGGGTGCGTCGCAGTTGTGCAACATACGCGCCGCAACCGAGCGTTTCACCAATATCTTCCACCAGGGTACGGATATAGGTGCCTTTGCTACAGTCCACGGCCAGGCGTGCGGTGTCGCCTTCACAGGCGAGCAATTCCAAGCGCGCAATAGTAACAGAACGCGGTTCGCGCTCCACTACTTCGCCCGCACGTGCCAGCTTGTAAAGTGGCTGCCCATCCCGCTTGAGCGCCGAGTACATCGGCGGTATCTGGCTGATTTTCCCACGAAAAGCGGGCAAAGCAGCCTCGATATCAGCACGACCAACGGTCACGTCGCGAACCTGCAAAACATCACCTTCGGCATCGGCCGTGGTGGTGGTCTTGCCCAGTTGCATCAGGGTTTCGTAACCCTTGTCGGAATCGAGCAGGTATTGCGAGAACTTGGTGGCCTCGCCAAAGCACAACGGCAACACGCCGGTGGCCAGCGGATCGAGGCTGCCGGTGTGCCCGGCCTTCTCGGCATTGAGCAGCCAACGGACTTTCTGCAACGCCGCATTGGAGGTAAAGCCAATGGGTTTGTCGAGCAGAATGATGCCGCTGACGTTACGACGGATACGTTTGACCTGAGCCACCGCTTACTCCTTGGCGTCTTCAGGTGTGGACGGGTGCTGATTATCCTCAGCCACGGCGCGCTCGATCAGTGCCGACAGGTGCGCACCACGCACGACGCTTTCGTCGTAGTGGAAGTGCAACTGAGGCACGCTGCGCAGCTTCATTTCGCGGGCCAACTGCATGCGCAGGAAACCTGCGGCCGAGTTGAGCACCTTGATGCTTTGCGCAATTTCTTCGCTGCTGTCCTCACCCATCACGGTGATGAAGATTTTGGCGTGACCCACGTCACGGCTCACGTCAACGGCGGTGATGGTGACCAGGCCAACACGGGGGTCTTTGACTTCGCGACGGATCAGTTGGGCCAGCTCGCGCTGCATCTGATCGCCGATACGCTGGGTACGGCTGTATTCTTTTGCCATGTCTTGTTACCTGTTACTGCCACACGGTGAAACCCGTGGGGTCTGAAAGCGGCAAACGCCCGGCCTGACAAAAGCCAGACCGGGCGTTGCGTTTAGAGTCCGAACGTTGCGCGGGGCATTTGCATGCCCACACGCGGCGTGGCTCCTGAAGTGCGCGAGTTAGAGGCTGCGAGCAACCTGAACCTTCTCGTAAACTTCGATCTTGTCGCCAGGCTTGACGTCGTTGTAGCTCTTGACGCCGATACCGCATTCCATGCCGGCACGTACTTCGGAAGCGTCATCCTTGAAGCGGCGCAGGGATTCCAGCTCGCCTTCGAAGATAACGATGTCTTCACGCAGTACACGGATTGGACGGTTACGGTGCACAACACCTTCGATAACCATGCAACCGGCGATCGCGCCGAATTTCGGCGAGCGGAACACGTCACGCACCTCGGCGATACCCAGGATATTCTCCCGAACGTCGCTGCCAAGCATGCCGGTAAGGGCTTTCTTGACGTCTTCGATGATGTCGTAGATGACGTTGTAGTAACGCATGTCCAGGCCTTCCTGCTCGACGATCTTGCGAGCGCCAGCATCGGCACGCACGTTGAAGCCGAACAGTACAGCGTTGGAAGCCAGTGCCAGGTTAGCGTCGGACTCGGTGATACCACCGACACCGCCACCGACGACACGCACTTGCACTTCGTCGTTACCCAGGCCGTTCAAGGCGCCGTTCAACGCTTCGAGGGAACCACGAACGTCAGATTTGAGGACGATGTTGAGCGTCTTCTTCTCTGCCTGGCCCATGTTCTCGAAGATGTTTTCCAGCTTGCCGGCGTGAGCGCGAGCCAGTTTGACTTCGCGGAACTTGCCTTGACGGAACAGAGCCACTTCACGGGCTTTCTTCTCGTCCGACAGCACGCTCATCTCGTCGCCAGCGTCCGGGGTACCGTCCAGGCCGAGGATCTCGACAGGGATGGAAGGACCCGCTTCCTTGATTTGCTTGCCGTTCTCGTCGAGCATGGCACGTACACGGCCGTAGTTCGAACCGACCAGCACCATGTCGCCTTGACGCAGGGTGCCGTCTTGAACCAGAACGGTTGCAACCGGGCCACGACCTTTGTCGAGACGCGACTCAACCACAACACCGCGACCTGGGGCCGATGGCGTTGCTTTCAGTTCGAGTACTTCAGCTTGCAGCAAGACCGCTTCGAGCAGCTCGTCCACGCCAGTACCGACTTTCGCCGAAACCGAAACGAACGGCGTATCACCGCCCCACTCTTCAGACGTCACGCCGTGAACCGACAGTTCGCTGCGGATGCGATCGAGATCGGCGCCCGGCTTGTCGATTTTGTTCACTGCCACAACCAGTGGAACACCAGCGGCCTTGGCGTGCTGGACAGCTTCAATGGTCTGCGGCATTACGCCGTCGTCCGCTGCAACCACCAGGATCACGATGTCAGTCGCCTTGGCACCACGGGCACGCATTGCGGTAAACGCGGCGTGACCTGGGGTGTCGAGGAAGGTGACCATGCCGCGATCGGTTTCAACGTGGTACGCGCCGATGTGCTGGGTGATACCGCCGGCTTCGCCTGCAGCTACCTTGGCACGACGGATGTAGTCGAGCAGCGATGTCTTACCATGGTCAACGTGGCCCATTACGGTCACAACTGGCGCACGGGAGAACGTCTCACCTTCAAACTTCAGGGACTCGGCCAGGGAATCTTCCAGGGCGGTGTCGCTGACCAGGGTCACTTTGTGGCCCAGTTCTTCGGCTACCAGTTGAGCAGTTTCCTGATCAAGCACCTGGTTGATGGTCGCTGGAGTACCCAGTTTGAACATGAACTTGATGATTTCAGCAGCCTTGACCGACATCTGATTGGCGAGATCGCCAACAGTGATGGTCTCACCGATCTGCACATCACGCACGACAGGGCCGGTTGGGCTCTGGAAACCGTGGGCGTTGCGTTTTTTCAGCTTGGCCTTGCCGCGACCACCACGACGGAAGCTATCGCTTTCTTCGTCGGTAGTACGTGGCGCAACGCGTGGAGCAGGCGCTTTCTCTTTGACCGAGGCGCGATGCGGAGCGTTTTTGCGCTCGCCATCACCGCCGCCACCGCGACGACTATTATCGTCGGCACGTGGTTTGTCCGGACGACGAGGTTCGTCACGCTTGCGGGCGTCGGCAGCAGGCGCTGGTGCAGCGGCAACCGGAGTGGCCTCACGCACAGCTTCTACAGGCGCAGCAGGAGCGGCGACCGCTTCAGTACCAGCAGGTTGCGCAGCAGTAGGCTGGCGACGCGCTTCTTCTTCGGCGCGACGCTTGGTTTCTTCTTCAGCCTTCTGACGAGCAGCATTATCTACTGCGCGACGTTCTTCCAGATCGCGTTTGCGCTCGGCTTCGATTTCTTCCGGGCTGCGCTGTACGAAGACTTTCTTCTTGCGTACTTCAACGCTGATGCTCTTGCTACCAGCAACACGCAGGGTGCTGGTGGTTTTGCGCTGCAATGTAATCTTGCGCGGTTCTTCCACTTTCGCCTTGTGGCTGCTCTTCAAGTGAGTCAGCAAAGACTGCTTCTCACTATCGCTCACACCTTCATCGGCGGCGGTGTGCGGCAGACCTGCCTCACGCATCTGCTGCAACAGGCGCTCTACCGGTGTTTTGACCTCATCGGCCAGTTGTTTCACCGTGACTTGCGTCATGCACTTCTCTCCTCAGGCCGCGCCTAATTACTCGAACCAATGGGCTCGGGCGGCCATGATCAACTTGCCGGCACGATCATCGTCAATGCCGTCGATGTCGAGCAGATCGTCAATAGACTGCTCGGCCAGGTCTTCGCGGGTAATTACGCCGCGCACCGCCAGTTCCATCGCCAAATCCTTGTCCATACCCTCAAGCGAGAGCAGGTCTTCGGCCGGATGGGCGTCTGCCAGCTTTTCCTCAGTAGCGATGGCTTTAGTCAACAAACGATCCTTGGCCCGAGCGCGAAGCTCGTTGACGGTGTCTTCGTCAAAGCCATCGATGTTGAGCATTTCTTCCAACGGTACGTAGGCAATCTCTTCCAGGCTGGTGAAGCCTTCATCTACCAGCACCTGCGCCAGGTCTTCGTCGACTTCCAGCTCGTCGATGAAGTTGCGCAGGATGTCACCGGTTTCAGCTTGCTGCTTAGCCTGGATGTCCGATTCGGTCATCACGTTCAGGGTCCAGCCGGTCAGTTGGCTGGCCAGACGCACGTTCTGACCTCCACGACCAATGGCCTGAGCCAGATTGTCAGCGCCAACGGCGATGTCCATTGCATGGGCATCTTCGTCAACGATAATTGCCGCCACTTCAGCCGGCGACATGGCGTTGATCACGAACTGCGCCGGGTTATCATCCCACAGGACGATATCCACACGCTCACCGCCCAACTCGCCCGACACTGCCTGGACGCGCGAACCGCGCATACCAATGCAAGCGCCCTGCGGGTCGATGCGTTTGTCCTTGGAGCGGACTGCGATCTTGGCGCGCGAACCCGGGTCGCGGGCAGCAGCCATGACTTCGATCAGGCCTTCGGCGATTTCCGGCACTTCGATACGGAACAGCTCGATCAGCATTTCCGGCGCGGTACGCGACAGGATCAACTGAGGGCCGCGGTTCTCGGTGCGGATTTCCTTGAGCAACGCACGCAGACGCACGCCGACACGGAAGGTTTCGCGAGAGATGATGTCTTCGCGGGCCAGCAACGCTTCGGCGTTGTTGCCCAGGTCGACGATCACGTTGTCGCGGGTGACTTTTTTCACGGTGCCGGAGATGATTTCCCCCAGCCGCTCGCGATAGGCGTCAACGACTTGAGCACGCTCGGCTTCGCGAACCTTCTGCACAATGACCTGCTTGGCAGTTTGCGCAGCAATACGGCCGAACTCGATCGATTCGATCTTTTCTTCGACAACATCACCGACATTGGCGCCAGGGTGCGTTTGCGCAACCTTGCTCGGCCAGGTTTCGATGGCCGGATCATCAAGATCGGCTTCTTCAACGACCGTCCAGCGACGGAAAGTCTCATAGGCACCGGTGTGGCGGTTGATTTCCACACGCAGATCAACTTCGTCTTCAAAACGCTTTTTGGTAGCAGTGGCCAGGGCCAGCTCCAGCGCTTCAAAAATCACGTTTGCCGGTACGCCCTTTTCATTGGATACCGACTCAACAACCAGCAGTACTTCTTTGCTCATCGTACGCCTCGCCTTTCGCAAGCCATTGGATCCGCGGGATCCGCGTCTCAGTCAAAACTGGGAATAATGTTGGCCTTGTCGATCATATCGATCGGCAACAGGAACTCATGATCTTCTACTTGCACCACGACATCCTGCTCTTCTACACCGCGCAGAAGGCCCTGAAAATTGCGCCGCCCTTCAAAGGGCGATCGCAGCTTGATTTTCACTTGTCCACCGGCAAATTTTGCAAACTGCTCGAGAGTGAACAGCGGGCAATCCATGCCTGGCGAGGAAACTTCGAGGGTGTACTCAACAGCGATTGGATCTTCAACATCCAGGACACCACTGATCTGACGGCTGACAATGGCACAATCGTCCACCAGCACGCCGCCCTCTTTATCAATATAAACGCGCAACATTGAGTGGCGACCTTGAGCCGAAAACTCAATACCCCAGCATTCATAGCCCAGGGCCACGACCACCGGGGCCAGCAAGGCCTGCAACTCTTCTAGCTTGCTCGACACCTGAACCCCCTCGTGCATGTATGTGCATGCTGTGCAAAATAAAAAAATGGGCGAAACGCCCATCCTTGAAACGCCGTCGAATAGCGGCGTTGAAAGTGTCCAGCTAACAAAAAGCCCCTTAATAAGGGGCTCCGCTAAAACTGGTTGCGGGGGCCGGATTTGAACCGACGACCTTCGGGTTATGAGCCCGACGAGCTACCAGACTGCTCCACCCCGCGACAAAGCTGGGGCGGAAGTATACGACCGATCCCTTACAGGGTCAATGTAACCTTCCACCTACAAGAAAGCCCGCAACAGCGGGCTCTCCTGATAATTGGTACCGAGAAGGGGACTCGAACCCCTACACCCTATGGGCACAACCACCTCAAGGTTGCGTGTCTACCAATTCCACCACCTCGGCAATACAGCGCTTACAACCCTTCTTACTTTTGCTCTTGAGCTGGAGGTACGTCAGTCGCTGGAGTAGCCGACTTTTGCTCTTGAAGCACCGGGACATCATCAGAAGCCGGCTTTGCTTTTGGTACTTCCAACACTGCTGGGTTTGGCAAACCTACTTGAGTCAGCACATGAGCTTTCTCTTTAGCAAAGTAACCTAACCCTAAGCTGGTTATGAAGAAACCTGCGGCAAGTATAGCAGTAAACTTACTAAGAAAGGTAGAGGAACCTTGGCTTCCGAATACAGTATTTGAAGCACCTGCACCGAAAGACGCACCAGCATCCGCACCTTTACCCTGTTGCAACAAAACCAGGGCAATTACGCCCAGGGCAGCCAACAGATGAAAAACGACTACGACTGTTTCCAGCATTTTTTCAGTTTCCCGCGGCGCGACAAATCGCACCGAACTCATCTGCATTCAGGGAAGCTCCACCAATGAGCCCCCCATCGATATCCGGCATGCCGAACAGTTCGACCGCATTGGCCGCCTTCACGCTGCCGCCGTATAGAAGCCGCACACCTTGTGCGACCTCAGAATTCTCTGCCGCCAACTGCGCGCGGATGGCTGCATGCACATCCTGCGCCTGTTGCGGTGTTGCAGTCAGCCCGGTGCCAATGGCCCAGACCGGCTCGTAAGCAATGACTGCCTTCGCAAATGCACCAACACCCAACTCTTCGATGATGCTGCCCAACTGACGCGAGACAACCTCAAAGGTATTGCCCGATTCACGCTGCTCAAGGGTCTCCCCTATGCACAACACTGGAATCAAGCCACAAGCCTGTGCCGCTGCAAACTTGCGATTGAGTGTGCCGTCACGCTCGCCCATCAACTGACGGCGCTCGGAGTGCCCGACAAGCACATAGGAACAACCCGCATCAACCAACTGACTTGGCGAAATCTCACCTGTCAGCGCACCTTGCATGGGCTCCATCGCAGAATTCTGCGCGCCGATCTGAATCGACTTACCTTTCAAGCCATCAACCACTTGGTTGATATGCAAGCAAGATGGAAAAACCGCGACATCAACACCGCTCGGCAAAGCCAAATGACGAAGGCCATTGATCAGCTCAGCGACACTGGCGCGGGTACCGTGCATCTTCCAGTTACCAGCTACCATAGTGCGACGCATGCTGTACCTCGTCGGTCAAAGTGGGCGCAGATGTTACCCAACCACATCATCACTGGCAAGCCGAATTCAGGCGCAAACTTCAGTTACCAGTTTTGCCAGGTCTTCGGCATGCCCGCGAACCTGGGTTTCGTCCTCGCCTTCGACCATGACGCGCACCAGAGGCTCTGTGCCAGATTTGCGCAGCAACACTCGCCCACGCCCCGCCATTGCCAGGGTCACGCGCTCGCAGGCCGCTTTGACAGCCGGGTGTTCGATCGGATTGTCGCCACCGGAAAAACGCACATTGAGCAGCACCTGCGGGCACTTGCGCAAGGCCTGACGCGCCTGGGCCAGGCTCTCCTGGCGACGGCGCAACGACAACAATACCTGCAGCGCTGCAATGATCGCGTCGCCCGTGGTGGTGTGCTGGAAGCACACGACATGGCCGGAGTTCTCGCCACCGATCTGCCAATTGCGCTCCTGCAGCTCGGCAATCACATAGCGATCCCCGACATTGGCCCGCACAAAAGGAATTCCCAGCTCGGCCAGCGCCAACTCCAACCCGAGATTGCTCATCAGCGTGCCGACAACCCCCCCCTGCAGCCGATTACGCTCATGCAGGTCGCGAGCAATGATGAACAGCAGGTCATCGCCATCAACCACGGCGCCGGTGTGATCCACCATCAAGACGCGGTCGCCGTCACCATCAAAGGCAATACCCAGGTCGGCATGCTCGGCGAGGACGGCAGCCTGCAGTTGTTCCATATGCGTGGAGCCGCAGTTGTCGTTGATGTTCAACCCGTTAGGCTGGGCCGACAGCACCGTCACTTCCGCACCCAGCTCCTTGAATACGCTCGGCGCCACCTTATAGGTCGCACCATGAGCACAGTCGACGACGATCTTAAGCCCGGCGAAATTGGTGCTGCTTGGAACACTGCTCTTACAGAACTCGATATAACGGCCAGAGGCATCATTAATCCGCGACACCTTGCCCAGCTTGCTGGACTCGACCACCGTCATCGGCGCATCCAGCAGCTCTTCGATCATCAACTCGATCTCGTCCGGCAGCTTGGTGCCCTGCCCCGAGAAAAACTTGATGCCGTTGTCATCATGGGGATTGTGCGAAGCACTGATCACAATACCGGCCTCAGCGTGAAAGGTACGCGTCAGGTAAGCGATCGCCGGGGTCGGCATAGGACCCAGCAGCATCACATCAGCACCGGCGGCGGACAATCCAGCCTCCAGCGCAGACTCAAACATATAGCCCGAGATACGCGTGTCCTTGCCTACCAGGATGCGGCACGCGCCCATGCTGCGGAACGCCATGCCTGCCGCCCAACCCAGCTTGAGCATGAAATCAGGGGTAATCGGAAACTCGCCGACCCGACCACGAATACCGTCGGTGCCAAAGTATTTCTTTGTCATAAGTGCTCCATCATTCTTATTCGGCCGATTCTACTGCGGCAAGCATGCGGACAACATCCACGGTCTCGGCGACATCATGCACACGCAAGATGCGCGCACCCTTGGTCACAGCAAGTGCCGCAAGCGCCAACCCGCCATAAAGCCGCTCGCCCACCGGACGATTCAGCGCCTGACCTATCATGCTCTTGCGCGAAACGCCGACCAACAAAGGCCGACCCAGGGCATGCAAGGCTTCCATATGCTTGAACAGACTTAGATTGTGCTGCAGGGTCTTGGCGAAGCCAAACCCCGGATCGAGGATGATCTTGTCGGCAACGATCCCTGCTGCGGCGCATTGAGCAATGCGATCAGCCAGGAACCCACTCACTTCGCCAACCAGATCATCGTAGTGCGGATTATCCTGCATATTGCCGGGCTCACCCAGCATATGCATCAGACAGACCGGCAGGCCGGTAGCCGCGGCAGCGTCCAGCGCGCCATCACGCCGCAACGAACGCACATCGTTGATCAGCCCCGCCCCCAGGCGCGCCGTTTCGCGCATCACGGCCGGGGTCGATGTATCCACTGAAATGATCACATCCAACTCGCGAGCGATGCGCTCGACGATCGGCGCCACCCGCTCCAGCTCCTCCACGGGAGAAACAACGCGAGCGCCAGGCCGGGTCGACTCGCCGCCGACATCGATCAAGGTCGCACCCGCCGCCACCATCGCCTCGGCGTGACGCAACGCAGCATCAAGCTGATTGAAGCGGCCACCATCGGAAAAGGAATCGGGGGTTACATTAAGAATGCCCATGACATGTGTATGGGCCAAATCAAGAACCCGGTTGCCGCAAGGCAACCGGGTAGAGGACGACGCAAAAGTCATTTCAAACCTTAGTGGTCAGCTGCAGGACCGCCGATCGGGTTTTCAGGGCGTTCGTTCTGAACCACTGGCGGTGTGCCAGAGGTGCCCGAACCGCCTTCCCAATCGCGAGGTTCACGCGGTGTACGGCCAGCCATGATGTCGTCGATCTGGTCGGCATCAATGGTTTCGTACTTCATCAGCGCATCCGCCATGGCATCAAGCTTGTCGCGGTTTTCGGTGAGGATCTGCTTGGCCGTGCCGTAGCACTGGTCAATGATGCTGCGCACTTCGGAGTCGATCAGCTTGGCTGTCTCACCGGAGAAGCTGGCACTTTGACCGCCACCGCCACGTCCCAGGAACACTTCGCCTTCTTCCTCGGCGTACATCAAAGGGCCGAGTTTTTCCGACAAGCCCCACTTGGTCACCATGTTCCGCGCAATCTGGCTGGCGCGCATGATGTCGTTGGAAGCGCCGGTGGTTACACCGTCAAAGCCCAGGGTCATCTCTTCGGCAATTCGGCCACCGTACAGCGAGCAGATCTGGCTGATCAGCGCACGCTTGGAGAGGCTGTAGCGATCCTCTTCCGGCAGGAACATGGTGACACCCAGCGCCCGACCACGAGGAATGATCGACACTTTGTAGACCGGGTCATGCTCAGGCACGACGCGCCCCACGATGGCGTGACCCGCTTCGTGATAAGCGGTGTTCTGCTTCTCTTTCTCGGACATGACCATGGATTTGCGCTCGGCGCCCATCATGATCTTGTCTTTCGCCAGTTCGAACTCTTTCATTTCAACGATGCGCTTGCCGGTACGGGCCGCAAATAGCGAAGCCTCGTTTACCAGGTTGGCCAGGTCAGCACCGGAGAAGCCTGGCGTACCGCGGGCAATCACGGCCGGAGCCACGTCGTCGCCCATCGGCACTTTACGCATGTGTACTTTCAGGATCTGTTCACGACCACGGATATCCGGCAAGCCAACCACGACCTGACGGTCGAAACGGCCTGGACGCAGCAATGCAGGGTCCAGTACGTCCGGACGGTTGGTTGCGGCAATGACGATGATGCCGTCATTCATTTCAAAACCATCCATCTCCACCAGCAACTGGTTGAGGGTCTGCTCACGCTCATCGTGACCACCGCCCATGCCAGCACCACGATGGCGACCGACGGCGTCGATTTCATCGATAAAGATGATGCATGGCGCGTGTTTCTTGGCCTGCTCGAACATGTCACGAACACGGCTGGCACCGACACCAACGAACATCTCGACGAAGTCCGAACCGGAAATAGTGAAGAAAGGCACTTTGGCTTCGCCGGCAATCGCCTTGGCCAGCAAGGTTTTACCGGTCCCCGGAGGGCCAACCATCAGCACGCCGCGAGGAATGCGACCGCCCAGGCGCTGGAATTTGCCCGGATCACGCAGGAACTCGACCAGCTCGCCCACTTCTTCCTTGGCTTCGTCGCAACCGGCGACATCACCCAGGGTTGTCTTCACTTGGTCTTCGGAGAGCAAGCGCGCCTTGCTCTTGCCGAAACTCATCGGCCCGCCCTTGCCTCCCGCACCACCTTGCATCTGGCGCATGAAGAACATGAACACGGCGATGATCACCAGGATCGGGAAGCTCGCCACTAGGAGTTGAGTCCAGATGCTCTGCTGCTCAGGCAGCTTGCCTTCGACAACTACGTGGTTATCCACCAGGTCGCCGATCAGACCGTTGTCCTGGATCGCCGGACGAATGGTCTTGAAGCCGTCGCCATCGCTGCGCTTGCCGGTAATCACGTAGCCATCAACCGCTACGCGCTCGACCTTGCCATCCTTAACTTGCTGGATGAAGTCGGAATAGTTGAGGGTCTGCGGCTCGTTAGGGCTGGAGAAGTTGTTCATCACCGTCACCAGGACAGCCGCGATGATCAACCACAGGATCAGATTCTTTGCCATATCGTTCAATTAACTACCCTCTGAAGCAAGCTCCGCTACTGGCGCGCGCTTCGCATGATATTCACCAGCCTAACTTACTACATTACCTACAACTCTGGCAGGCACCGTCTGTAACCCTTTGTGAAACTTTGACTACACAATATTCGTAAAGCTTCGTGACGAAAGCGATATAAAAAAACCTATCGACTCCCTTCAAACCCTCAAAGACGCTCATCACTCGCTGCGCCTTCGATCCCGCGGAACCCCCGCGCCAGCAGATATTGCTCGCGAGACCGGTCCCGGGAAGAGTCCGGTTTGCGCATCTGCACCTTGTCGAACAGCTTGCGGATGTTCTTGTGGTACTCGTCGAAGCCCTCACCCTGGAAGACTTTGACCAGGAAATCACCACCCGGACGCAATACCCGCCCCGCCAGATCCAGCGCCAACTCGCACAGAAACATGGCTCGCGGCATATCAACAGCCGGTAATCCACTCATATTGGGGGCCATGTCGGAAATCACAAGGTCCACCTGCGAATTTCCCACCGCCTGCAGGATCTCCGCCAACACCGCGTCTTGGGTAAAGTCACCATGGACGAAGGTCACATCCGGGATGCTGTCCATCTCCAGAATGTCGGAAGCGATCAAGCGGCCTTGACCACCAATCAGACGACTGGCCACCTGAGACCAGCCACCTGGGGCGGCCCCCAGGTCGATCACGCTCATGCCGGGGCGGAACAATTTGTCCTTTTCCTGCAGCTCAAGCAGCTTGTAGCTGGCCCGGGAGCGGTAGCCGTCCTTTTGCGCCTTTTTGACGTAAGGGTCGTTGAAATGCTCTTGCAGCCACTTAAGGCTAGTTTTGGAACGGGCCACGGGCCACCTCGAAAATAAAACGGGTCGTGATTAACTGGGCGGTCCCGGACTCGCTCGGGTAAACTGGCCGCCGCTTTTTACAAGATCAGACGCAGGGGTCAGATTATGCCGCTCACTCAAGAGCAGAAGAAACAGTACAAATCCATTGGCCACCATCTGAAACCAGTTTTGATCGTGGCCGACAACGGTTTGACTGAAGGTGTGTTAGCCGAACTTGAACGCGCATTGGGCGATCACGAACTGATCAAGATCAAGGTCAACATCCTTGACCGCGAAGCGCGCCTGGCAGCCATTGCAGAACTGTGCAAGGTTGGCAAGGCAGACCTGGTTCAGGTCATCGGCAAGATGGCGCTGCTGTATCGCAAGAACTTCAGCGTCAACAAGCAACTGTCGAACGTTCATCGCTTCAAATGACAACAAGGGTCACGGGCGTGCTTCGCGCGCCCCGCCACTCCACCCCGGCGCCGGCTGCATCACCAGCACCAGGCCGGAAAACCCTAGCACAAGATAGCTGAATAGCTGCCAGCGCAACGCTTCCGGCAGCCACACATGCACGATGCAATACATTGCACACGCATACAGCGCCATCAACAGCAGTTGGCCGCGAATATCCCGCCACAAACTCCCCAAGCCTTCGGCCTTGATCAGCACCAGCGCCTGAAGCGTCACGCACGCCGCCGCAAAACCCACCAGCAGCGCACTCAGTAATCCATCGATCTCATCGATCAACAACGGCGCCAGGCCAATCAGGCCCAACGCCGGTAACACGCCAATATGCAGCAACCACAGGCCGCCCACCCAAAGCATCTGGGCAAACTGCCAAAGCATGGCGCCCGCACGAAGCGGGCGCCGCCTTTCAGACATGGCGAACTTCGACAATCTCATACTCGATCACGCCACCGGGCGTTTTCACAACCACCACATCCCCCTCTTCCTTGGCAATCAAGGCTCGGGCCAGCGGCGAACCGACGGAGATCTTGCCGAGTTTGAAGTCAGCCTCATCTTCACCCACGATGTGGTAGACCACACTTTCGTCAGTCTCGACGTTGGCGATTTCCACCGTGGTGCCGAAAATCACTTTGCCGGTGTGCGGGATGGTCGTGACATCGATGATCACCGCATTCTGCATGCGGCCTTCGATATCACGTATCCGCGCCTCGACCATACCCTGCTGCTCGCGGGCAGCGTGGTATTCAGCGTTTTCCTTCAAGTCACCCAGCTCGCGGGCCGTACCGATGTCCTGGCTCAGCTTTGGACGTACGACCTTGGTCAGATGGGCGTGCTCCTCTTCCAGGGCCTTGGCGCCCCGGACGGTCATTGGGTATTTGATCATGCCTTCAATCCTGCGTGTAGATCCTGCAAGCGACGCACGGTCTTTTCCGGACCGAACTTAAGCGCTTCGCAGATAGCTTCGCCAGCAGCAATGGTAGTGGTGCAGTAAATCTTGTGCTGCAAGGCATTACGACGAATGGAGTAAGAATCCGCGATCGACTGACGACCCTCGGTGGTGTTGATGATCAGGGTGACTTCGTCATTCTTGATCATATCGACCACGTGCGGACGGCCTTCCGTCACCTTGTTCACGCGACGCACTTTCAGGCCTGCCGCTTCAATCAGCTTGGCGGTCCCGGCGGTGGCCACGATCTCGAAGCCCAAGTTGATCAGATCACGGGCCACGCCTGCAACCAGTGGCTTGTCATCATCGCGCACGCTGATGAAAGCAGTACCGCCGGTCGGCAGCACTTCGCTGGCGCCCATCTGGGCCTTGGCGAAGGCCTCACCGAAGGTATCGCCCACGCCCATCACTTCACCGGTGGACTTCATCTCTGGGCCCAGGATCGGGTCCACACCAGGGAATTTGGCGAATGGGAACACCGCCTCTTTCACGCTGTAGAAGTTCGGAATGATTTCCTTGGTGAAGCCGATTTCCTTCAGGGTCTTACCGGCCATCACGCGGGCAGCGATCATGGCCAGGGACACACCGATGCACTTGGACACGAACGGCACGGTACGCGAGGCGCGCGGGTTGACTTCAATGACGTAGATATCGTCGCCTTGCAGCGCCAACTGTACGTTCATCAGGCCGACCACACCCAGTTCCAGGGCCATTTTCTTGACCTGTTCGCGCATCTCGTCCTGGATGTGCGCCGGCAGCGAGTATGGCGGCAGCGAGCACGCGGAGTCACCGGAGTGAACGCCCGCCTGTTCGATGTGCTGCATGATCGCGCCGATGACCACGTCGGTACCGTCGCACACTGCGTCCACGTCCATCTCGATGGCGCAGTTGAGGAAGTGGTCCAGCAGCACCGGGCTGTCGTTGGACACTTTCACCGCATCACGCAGGTAACGCTTGAGCTCTTCTTCTTCGTAGACGATTTCCATCGCCCGTCCGCCCAGTACGTAGGAAGGACGTACCACCAGCGGGTAGCCGATCTTGCCGGCCGCACGAAGGGCTTCGTCTTCGCTGCGCACGGTAGCGTTTGGCGGCTGACGCAGGTTCAGGCGCTCGACCATTTGCTGGAAGCGCTCACGGTCTTCGGCACGGTCGATGGCGTCCGGGCTGGTGCCGATGATCGGCACGCCGGCGGCTTCCAGGGCGCGAGCCAGTTTCAGCGGGGTTTGGCCGCCGTACTGGACGATCACGCCTTTAGGCTTCTCGACGCGCACGATTTCCAGCACGTCTTCCAGGGTTACCGGCTCGAAGTACAGGCGATCGGAGGTGTCGTAGTCTGTGGATACGGTTTCCGGGTTGCAGTTGACCATGATGGTCTCGTACCCGTCTTCGCGCAGGGCGAGGGCGGCGTGTACGCAGCAGTAGTCGAACTCGATGCCCTGGCCGATACGGTTCGGACCGCCACCCAGGATCATGATCTTGTCGCGACCCGACGGCGCAGCTTCGCACTCTTCCTCGTAGGTGGAGTACAGGTAAGCGGTGTCGGTGGAAAACTCGGCGGCGCAGGTGTCAACGCGCTTGTAGACCGGGAAGATTT
Organism: Pseudomonas emilianonis; assembly: GCF_023072625.1. Lineage (NCBI taxonomy): Bacteria > Pseudomonadati > Pseudomonadota > Gammaproteobacteria > Pseudomonadales > Pseudomonadaceae > Pseudomonas > Pseudomonas emilianonis. The sequence goes on along the minus strand of NZ_JAKNRV010000003.1, from coordinate 32,925 downwards.
CCAGCTTGTGGCGATGGGTCCGCAGGTTTTTCTCGGTCACACCCAGCAGCTTGGCCAGGCGCTGGTCGGAGAACCCTTTGCGCTTGAGGCGGAACATCGTATCGCGGTCGATGCTGGCCAGACCCAGGGTCTTGACCTTCTCTTCTTCCTTGATCAGATCTTCGATCTGCACCAGGAACCACGGATCGATCATGTTCATGCCGAAGATGTCTTCGACGGTCATGCCGGCGCGGAACGCGTCAGCAACGTACCAGATACGCTCGGCGCCCGGCACGGTCAGCTCGCGCTTGAGCACGCTCATGCTTTCCGGATTGCTCAGGTCGAGCTTCTCGTCCAGGCCGCAAACGCCGACTTCGAGGCCGCGCAGGGCTTTCTGCAGGGATTCCTGGAAGGTCCGGCCAATGGCCATGACTTCGCCGACCGACTTCATCTGGGTGGTCAGGCGCGCGTCAGCCTTGGGGAACTTCTCAAAGGCGAAACGTGGCAGCTTGGTCACGACGTAGTCGATGGACGGTTCGAAGGACGCCGGTGTCTTGCCGCCGGTGATGTCGTTCGACAGTTCATCCAGTGTGTAACCCACGGCCAGCTTGGCCGCGACCTTAGCGATCGGGAAACCGGTGGCTTTCGAAGCCAGGGCCGACGAACGGGACACACGCGGGTTCATCTCGATCACGACCATGCGACCGGTGTTCGGGCAGATACCGAACTGCACGTTGGAACCGCCAGTCTCTACGCCGATCTCGCGCAGTACCGCCAGGGAGGCGTTACGCAGGATCTGGTATTCCTTGTCAGTCAGGGTCTGTGCCGGAGCAACGGTGATCGAGTCGCCAGTGTGTACGCCCATCGGGTCGAAGTTTTCGATGGAGCAGACGATGATGCAGTTGTCCTTCTTATCGCGGACAACCTCCATCTCATATTCTTTCCAGCCGATCAGGGATTCGTCGATCAGCAGCTCTTTGGTCGGCGACAGGTCCAGGCCACGGGCGCAGATTTCTTCGAACTCTTCACGGTTGTACGCAATACCGCCACCGGTGCCGCCCATGGTGAAGGACGGACGGATGATGCACGGGAAGCCCAGGGTCTCGAGGACCGCATTGGCTTCTTCCATGTTGTGGGCGATACCGGAACGCGGGCACGCCAGGCCGATGGACTTCATCGCCTTGTCGAAACGCGAACGGTCCTCAGCCTTGTCGATGGTGTCGGCGTTTGCACCGATCATCTCCACGCCGAATTTTTCCAGAATGCCTTCGCGCTCCAGATCCAGGGCGCAGTTCAGAGCGGTTTGGCCACCCATGGTCGGCAGCAGTGCGTCCGGACGCTCTTTCTCGATGATCTTGGCAACGGTCTGCCACTTGATCGGCTCGATGTAAGTGGCGTCGGCCATGGCCGGGTCGGTCATGATGGTGGCCGGGTTGGAGTTCACCAGGATGACGCGATAACCCTCCTCGCGCAGGGCTTTACAGGCCTGGGCGCCGGAGTAGTCGAATTCGCAGGCCTGGCCGATCACGATCGGGCCAGCGCCGAGAATCAGGATGCTTTTTATGTCTGTACGTTTTGGCATGGGTTTGTCACTCAAATCCGCAGGTCAGTCGGCAAGCCGTCTTGAACAATCTTTGAAGAGCCTGCGGGGGCCACCGACATTCGGGGCCACCCGCAAGCCGCTCAGTCAGCGTCGCTTGGCCATCTCATTGATGAAACGGTCGAACAGCGGCGCTACGTCGTTCGGGCCCGGGCTGGCTTCAGGGTGGCCCTGGAAGCTGAACGCGCTCTTGTCGGTGCGTTCGATGCCTTGCAGGGAACCGTCGAACAGCGACTTGTGAGTTGCACGGACGTTGGCCGGCAAGGTCACTTCATCCACCGCAAAACCGTGGTTCTGGCTGGTGATCATCACCACACCGGTGTCCAGGTCCTGCACAGGGTGGTTGGCGCCGTGGTGGCCGTGACCCATTTTCAGGGTCTTGGCACCGGAGGCCAGAGCCAGCAACTGGTGGCCCAGGCAGATACCGAACACCGGAATATCGGTCTCCAGCACTTCCTTGATCGCCTTGATGGCGTAGTCGCAGGGCTCGGGGTCGCCCGGGCCGTTGGACAGGAACACGCCGTCCGGCTGCAGGGCCAGGACGTCGCTGGCCGGGGTTTGCGCCGGCACGACGGTCACGCGGCAACCGCGTTCAACCAGCATGCGCAGGATGTTGTACTTGATGCCGTAGTCGTAGGCCACTACGTGGTAGGGCAGATCCGCAGCGTCAATGGTCTCGTGGCTGTCGGTCTTCAAGTCCCAGACAGTGGAGCGCCATTCGTACTTTTCCTGGGTGCTGACGACTTTCGCCAGGTCCATGCCTTTCAGGCCAGGGAAGCCTTGCGCTGCAGCGATCGCCGCCGCTTCGGAAATATTGTCACCGGCCATAATGCAGCCGTTCTGCGAGCCTTTTTCACGCAGGATGCGCGTCAGACGGCGCGTATCGATACCGGCGATCGCCACAACGTTGTTGGCTTTCAGGTAATCGGACAGCGACATCGTGCTACGCCAGTTGCTCGCAACCAGGGGCAGGTCACGAATCACCAGGCCCGCCGACCAGACACGATCAGATTCGACGTCTTCCGGTGTAGTACCGGTATTGCCGATGTGCGGATAGGTCAGGGTAACGATCTGTTGGGCGTAGGAAGGATCGGTAAGGATTTCCTGATAGCCGGTCATGGCAGTGTTAAACACCACCTCTCCAACGGTTTGACCGTCGGCTCCAATGGCTTCGCCGCGAAAAATGCTGCCATCAGCAAGGGCGAGTATGGCTGGCTTAGTCAAGAAGACCTCCCGTAAATAAAGCCTGAAAGGGCGATCGCAGGTTGTAAAAAAGCGGAGTGACGTATGGACACGTCACCCCGCTTCTTCACTGAATTATTCTGCGCGCTTTTAGTGGACACACTAAAGCTGTAGCTTACAGAAAAAGGCTATTTTGGTCCACCGCTAATGAGCCTTAAAGGCAGGAGAATGCGACAGGACGTCGCTTAGCGGGTAAAAACGGGGCCTCAGGATAATCCCGAGACCCCATTTTAGCTACTGATTAGTGCAGATCCAACACATCGCGCATGTCATACAGACCGGGCGCACGACCGTCCAGCCACAGCGCAGCACGCACCGCACCCTTGGCGAACGTCATGCGACTGGAGGCTTTGTGCGTGATTTCCAGGCGTTCGCCTTCAGCGGCGAACAGCACGGTGTGATCGCCGACGACGTCGCCACCGCGAACAGTGGCAAAGCCAATGGTGTCACGCGCACGCGCACCGGTATGGCCTTCACGCCCGTACACCGCCACCTTCGACAAGTCTCGGCCCAGGGCATCAGCGATAGCCTCACCCATGCGCAATGCCGTTCCCGACGGCGCATCGATCTTGTGGCGATGATGGGTTTCGATGATCTCGATATCCGCCTCATCACCCAGCACGCGCGCCGCCAGATCAAGCAGCTTGAGCGACAGGTTCACGCCCACACTGAAGTTGGCCGCAAACACGATGGGAATGTCCTTGCCCGCCTCGACCAGCAACTGCTTCTGCTCAGCACTCAAACCGGTGGTGCCAATCACCATGGCTTTGCCCGCCCTGCGGCAGAACGCCAGGTTTTTCAGCATCACGTCTGGCAGCGTAAAGTCGATCAGTACGTCGAATTCGTCCGCCACCAGCTCCAGGTTGCCGGACAACGACACGCCGATACGCCCCAGCGAAGCCAGCTCACCGGCATCGGCACCGATCAACGTACTGCCAGGGCGAACGATCGCCGCCGTCAGGCCGGAGGCCGGCGAGCGCTGCTGCACCGCCTCGATCAAGGTTTTCCCCATGCGCCCGGCAGCGCCCATTACGGCTATACGTCGCATACTCAATTCCTTACAGGTCGCCGAAGAAGCGCTTCACACCATCGAAGAAGCCAGTGGTTTTCGGCGAATGGGAATCGTCGCCTGCCAACGAACTGCGGAACTCTTCGAGCAGTTCACGCTGACGACGGCCCAGATTGACCGGCGTTTCCACGGTGACACGACACATCAGGTCGCCCGCACCGCCACCACGCACCGGCGCAACGCCTTTGCCACGGATACGGAACTGCTTGCCGGTCTGCGTCCCCTCAGGGATCTTGAGATTGACCCGGCCGTCCAGGGTCGGAATCTCCAGCTCGCCGCCCAGGGCCGCGTCGACAAAGCTGATCGGCACTTCGCAGAACAGGTGCTTGCCGTCACGCTGGAAGATCGAGTGCTCGCGCACATTGATCACCACGTACAGATCACCCGTCGGACCACCCTGGGTCCCCGCCTCGCCTTCGCCCGACAGGCGAATGCGGTCACCGGTATCTACGCCCGCCGGCACTTTGACCGACAGGGTTTTGTACTCTTCGACACGCCCTTCGCCGTGGCAGGAATCGCATGGGTCAGAGATGATCTTGCCTTGGCCTTGGCAACGCGGACAGGTCTGCTGCACCGAGAAGAAGCCCTGCTGCATGCGGACCTGACCGATACCGCCGCAGGTCGGGCAAGTGATTGGCGCCGAGCCTTTCTTGGCACCCGAACCGTCGCAAGGCTTGCAGTTGACCAGCGTTGGCACGCGGATATTGACGCTGGTGCCGCGCACGGCTTCTTCCAGGTTCAGCTCCAGGGTGTAGCGCAGGTCGCTGCCACGCTGGGCGCCGCCACGCTGACCACCACGGCCACCGCCGAAGAAGTCACTGAACACATCGCCGAAAATATCGGAGAAGTTCTGACCGCCAAAGCCGGCACCGCCGCCACCCATGCTCGGATCGACGCCGGCGTGACCATACTGGTCGTAGGCTGCACGCTTGTTGGGATCACACAGGCATTCGTAGGCCTCGTTGGCCTCTTTGAACATTTCTTCGGATTCTTTGTTGTCCGGATTACGGTCCGGGTGGTGCTTCATCGCCAGGCGACGGTAAGCCTTCTTCAGGTCCGCCTCGCTGGAACCGCGCTCCACACCCAATACTACGTAATAGTCACGCTTTGCCATAAGTCTTTGCACTCTTAAGGACGTTCAGCCAGACCCTCCTGAGCCTTGCCGAACTCGTTGAGCCCCAATACAGGCCCGGACCCAACTCACGTCAATTCAACGATCCTGGTCATAACTGCTTTCAGCCAGGGATCCGGCCAAAAACGCGGTGACTGTCGCCGGAAAGCAGGAGCATTCCCGATCACACCGCCAGCATCCGAGCGTTGTCGCATGCTGTAAAAATTTGCATACCCCAGACACGCCAACGCGGGAGCAAGCTCCCGCGCGGCGACATCCTACCAGTCACCGCTTGTTAGCGGTCAACCGGCCAAGCAGATTACTTCTGCTCTTTGACTTCTTCGAACTCGGCATCGACAACGTCGTCGTGCTTGGCTTCAGGCTCTGCCTGATGCGCTGCACCGTCAGCTGGCTGACCTTGTTCGGCGTACATTTTCTGAGCAACCGGTGCGGAGACTTTCGACAGTTCCTCAACCTTGGCTTCGATGGCAGCCTTGTCGTCACCTTTAATCGCGGCTTCCAGAGCAACCACAGCAGCTTCGACCGCGGTTTTTTCTTCGGCAGTCACTTTGTCGCCAGCTTCAGTGATCATTTTACGTGTCGAGTGAACCAGTGCGTCGCCCTGGTTACGAGCAGCGGCCAACTCTTCAAACTTCTTGTCCGCCTCGGCATTGGTTTCCGCATCACGAATCATCTGCTGAATTTCTTCATCAGACAGACCAGAGTTGGCCTTGATGGTGATCTTCTGCTCTTTCCCGGTCGCCTTGTCTTTGGCGCCTACGTGCAAGATGCCGTTGGCGTCGATGTCGAAGGTCACTTCGATTTGTGGCACGCCACGTGGTGCTGGCGGGATCTCGGCCAGGTCGAACTTGCCCAGGGACTTGTTCTGCGCCGCTTGCTTACGCTCACCTTGCAGGACGTGAATGGTCACGGCGCCCTGGTTGTCATCGGCAGTCGAGAACACTTGCGATTTCTTGGTAGGAATCGTGGTGTTTTTCTCGATCAGCGCGGTCATCACGCCGCCCATGGTTTCGATACCCAGGGTCAGCGGGCTGACGTCCAGCAACAATACGTCTTTCACGTCGCCAGCCAGTACCGCACCCTGGATGGCAGCACCCATGGCAACCGCTTCGTCCGGGTTCACGTCTTTACGTGCTTCTTTGCCGAAGAACTCGGTCACCAACTTCTGAACCAGTGGCATACGGGTCTGACCGCCGACCAGGATCACGTCATTGATCGCACCCACTTCAATACCCGAGTCTTTCAGTGCAATGCGGCAAGGTTCGATGGTGCGCTGAACCAAGTCTTCAACCAGCGCTTCCAGCTTGGAGCGCGAGATCTTCACGTTCAAGTGCTTAGGACCGGTAGCGTCTGCAGTGATGTACGGCAGGTTAACGTCGGTCGACTGAGCCGAGGACAGCTCGATCTTGGCTTTCTCAGAGGCCTCTTTCAGACGCTGCATCGCCAGCGGGTCACCCTTGAGGTTCATGCCGCTTTCTTTCTTGAACTCGTCGACGAGGTAGTCGATCAGACGGATATCGAAGTCTTCACCACCCAGGAAAGTGTCGCCGTTGGTGGCCAACACTTCGAACTGGTGCTCGCCATCAACTTCCGCGATTTCGATCACGGACACGTCGAAGGTACCGCCACCCAAGTCATAAACGATGACGGTGTGGTCGCCCTTAGCCTTGTCCATGCCGTAAGCCAGAGCGGCCGCAGTGGGTTCGTTGATGATACGTTTTACGTCCAGGCCCGCGATGCGGCCGGCGTCTTTGGTCGCCTGGCGCTGGCTGTCGTTGAAGTAGGCCGGAACGGTGATCACCGCCTCGGTCACTGCTTCACCGAGGTAGTCTTCGGCGGTTTTCTTCATCTTTTTCAAGATTTCAGCCGAGATTTGTGGCGGCGACATTTTCTGGCCGTTTACTTCAACCCAGGCGTCACCGTTGTCAGCCTTGGCGATTTTGTAAGGGACCATCTTGATGTCTTTCTGTACGACTTCTTCGTCGAACTTACGACCGATCAAACGCTTCACCGCGTACAGGGTGTTGTGCGGATTGGTCACAGCCTGGCGCTTGGCCGACTGACCGACGAGGATTTCACCGTCGTTGGCGTAAGCAACGATCGACGGCGTAGTACGCGCGCCTTCGGCGTTTTCAATGACTTTTGCAACGCCGTTTTCCAGCACGGAGACACAGGAGTTGGTGGTCCCCAGGTCGATACCGATAATTTTGCCCATGATTTACTCTCCCGAAACTTGAATTTGGATGCCGCAGCAGTGGTGGCTAACTGCGGTAGCACTTAAACGCTTGACTTATAGATGGGGGCCTTGCGGCGAATTTCAAGCCTGCTCATCAATCGAAGGTGAAACCGGCGCAGGCGCCTTGCTGACTACAACCATTGCCGGGCGCAGCAAGCGACCGTTGAGCTGGTATCCCTTCTGGAACACTTTCAACACGCGGTTTGGCTCATGATCATGGCTTTCCTGCATAGCCATGGCCTGGTGATGCTCAGCGTTGAACGGCTCGCCACCTTGCGGATCGACCGCCTCCAACTGATAACGCTTCAGGGTGTCCTGGAACATTTTCAGGGTCAGCTCGATACCTTCACGCATCGGGCGGATGTTTTCGTCGTCCGGGCTGGACAACTCAAGTCCGCGCTCCAGGCTGTCGATGATCGGCAACAGATCACCGGCGAATTTTTCCAGCGCGAACTTGTGGGCCTTTTCTACATCCTGCTCAGCGCGGCGGCGGACGTTCTGCAGATCGGCGGCAACACGCAAAGATTGGTCCTGCGCAGCGGCCAATTGCTCTTCGAGCACTTGCACACGAGTTGCCAACTCATCACCGGCAGCCGAATTGGCGTCTGGAGTTTGCGTATCCTGCGTCTGTTCGTCAGCCATAGATTTCTCCTTTCAAAATCATGCGCGAACTCAACTCGCGCTTCTGTTCCGGTATATGGGGCCACAATTTCCAGGTTCAAGGGTGCAGGCGTTACCAAAAGTCTTTCAGCTGACCCAGATCAATTCCGACCCGTTCATTCCCCTTCGCGCTAAAAAAAACACCAGAACAAGCAAATCGAGCTAAGCGTCAGGATTGTCAGCTCGGAACAAAACACTGTATAAATAACCAGACCTAAAGCCTGGGAGCGGCCGTCATGCTCGTGCACCTGTCCGTACATAACTACGCCATCGTTGAACATCTGGATCTCGAACTGGATCGCGGGATGAGCGTAATCACAGGCGAAACCGGCGCCGGCAAGTCGATCATGCTCGACGCCCTAGGCCTGACCCTGGGAGACCGCGCCGACAGTGGCGTGGTACGCCCCGGCGCAGACAAGGCCGATATCCTGGCGACCTTCGACCTGGCGGACATCCCCGAAGCGGAAGCCTGGCTTGCCGAACGCGACCTTAATAATGAAGGGCCGTGCATCCTGCGCCGGGTCATCACCGCCGAAGGACGCTCCCGCGGCTATATCAACGGCACGCCCTGCCCCCTGGGTGACTTGAAAGCCCTTGGCGAGCTGCTGATCGATATCCACAGCCAGCACGAACACCAATCCCTACTCAAAACCGACACCCATCGCCGCCTGCTCGATGAATACGCCGGCACCACTGACCTGGCCCGCCAGGTCCAGCTAGCCGCGCAGCGCTGGCGCCAGACCCGCCTGGAACTGGAGCGCCTCTCCAATTCCGGCGACGAGCAGCGCGCACGCCATCAATTGCTCAGCTATCAACTCGAAGAGCTGGAAAGCCTCGGCCTTGGCGAAAGCGAGCTGGAACAGCTTGAGCAGGAACACAAGAACCTCACCAACGCCGAAACCCTGCTGGGTATTTGCCGCCAGGTGGTGGAGCAATGCAGCGAGAGCGATTCGGGCAATGTGCTGAATGCACTGACCGCCAGCCTTAATCGGCTGTCCAGTGTGAACAACGCGTCCGGCTCGCTGAACGAAGCCACGACCTTGCTGACCAGTGCGCAAATTCAGGTAGAAGAAGCGGTAGGCGAACTGAACCGCTTCCTGGACCACTTCGACGCCGACCCGGCACGCCTGCAGGAAATAGAAGAACGCCTGGACACCATCTACACCCTGGCGCGCAAACATCGAATCCAGCCCACTGAAGTGGCAACGATGCAGCAGAAGCTGCTGGATGAAATCGAAACCCTGAACGCGAATGACGAATCCATTGAGCGCCTGAGCGACGAACTGGCTTCTTTCGCCCGCCACTATCAAGAGAAGGCCCGTGAACTGAGCGACCTGCGCCACCAAGCCGCCACAGGCCTGGCCAGCGCGGTAGAGCAGGAAATCCAGCGCCTGGGCATGCCCGGCGGCCGCTTCACCATCGAACTGCGCACCAACACCAGCAACGAACTGCAGCCCCATGGCCTGGAACAGGTAGAACTGCTGGTCAGCGCCAACCCGGGGCAGCCGCTCAAGGCGCTGGCAAAAGTCGCCTCCGGTGGTGAGCTCTCACGGATCAGCCTGGCGATTCAGGTGATCACCGCCCAGACCTCGCGGGTTCCGACACTGGTCTTTGACGAGGTGGACGTTGGCATTGGTGGCCCGACCGCAGAAATTGTCGGCCAACTGCTTCGCCGCCTGGGGGATCGCGGCCAGGTGCTGACAGTCACCCACTTGCCGCAAGTGGCCGCCCAAGGGCATCAGCATTTGTTTGTACATAAAGTACGGGGCAGCGATGCGACACGCACTGCAGTGTCCAAGCTGAATAAGTCGGAGCGTGTTGAGGAAGTGGCGCGCATGCTCGGCGGTATCGACCTGACCAAAGAGTCCCTGGCCCACGCGAAGAAAATGGTGGTGGCGGCGAAGGCCTGACCGAACCAGCAATTTTCACGCTTATAGAAAGCACGAAGGCGACCCTGGGGTCGCCTTCAATCGTTTCGCAGAGTCAATCTGCGCCGATTTTTACTTTTTCTTACGAACGTAAAGAACCAAATTATGGTCCGCCAAGTCGTAGCCATGCTCCTCGGCAATTGCCTTCTGAAGCCGCTCGATTTCCGGGTTGGTGAATTCGATAACCTCACCACTGTCCACATCGACCATGTGGTCGTGATGACCACCGTCAGCCAATTCGAACACTGCATGACCGCCGTCGAAATTATGACGAACCACCAGCCCTGCGGCTTCAAACTGGGTCAGCACACGGTAAACCGTGGCCAGGCCAACGTCCTCATTAGACTCCATCAGCGCCTTGTAAACATCCTCGGCACTCATGTGGCGCTGCTCAGCAGAATCAAGCATTTGTAGAATTTTGACGCGTGGCAGAGTCACTTTAAGACCGGCTTTGCGTAGTTCGCTATTTTCAACCATGGTTAGCTTTCTCGCGGATGCTGCTTCGCAGCTTCTCTTAATACGGGTATGATCGGCGTTTACGTTGTCCCAGCCAAGATAGTGGAAGTCGCCCACCGATGCAAAACACCAAGCTCTTGCTAACCAGTTTCACCTTTGTGGGACTGCTCGCACTCGCCGGTTGTTCATTCCCCGGGGTTTACAAAATCGACATCCAGCAGGGCAATGTCGTCACACAGGACATGATAGACCAGTTACGCCCGGGAATGACCCGACGGCAAGTGCGGTTTATTATGGGTAACCCCCTGCTGACTGACACGTTCCATGCCGATCGCTGGGATTATCTCTATAGCATCCAGCCTGGGGGCGGTGAACGCCAACAGGAGCGTGTCGCTGTCATCTTTAATGGCAATGATCAACTGGTCAGCCTGTCCGGCGACTTCATGCCCGGCGTAAGCCGCGATGAAGCCTTACTGGGCAAGGACAACGGCACCAACGTGACTGCGCCAGCGCAGGGAGCCGAGAAGCCGAAGTCCGAAGTACCGGCCAAGCCAGGCTCATTGCTCGACAAGATCCAGAAAGACGTCGACGGCGTGCAAACCGTTCCAGTCCCGACGCCACAGCCTCTGGACACCAGCCCGCAGTAAGTGTGCGGTGTTCGATAAAAAGCCCGGCATGCCGGGCTTTTTGTTGCCTGCTGATTGGCCGGCCTATGAACGCTGTTGCTTGGCCAGCGCCGCCTTGGCCGCTCGCAGCCTGCGCACTTCTTTGGGGTCGGCCAGCAGCGGGCGGTAAATCTCAATACGATCACCTGACTGCACGGTGCGCGTATCGGGGTCCACCACCACCCTGCCGAATATCCCCAGCGGGCAATCAGCAAGGTCCGTCTCAGGAAAGTGCGCCGCAATACCCGACGCCTGCACCGCCGCCCGCAGGCTCGTGCCCGATGCCACCGCGACCGTCAGCAACACCTGACGATCCACCCCGGCATAGACCACTTCAATCTCAAACATGCAGTTGCTTGGCCCGCTGACAGAACGCGTCGACCAGGGTATTGGCGGCCTGATTGAACAGAGGCCCCAACGTCGCCCGCACAATGGGCCCCGCATAATCGAAGGACAGATCCAGGCTGATCTTGCAGGCTTGCTCGGTCAGCGCCTTGAATACCCAGACACCATGCAACTGGGTGAACGGCCCTTCCTGCAGATTCATTTCAATGGATTTGCCCGGCACCAGGACATTGCGTGTGACAAAGTGCTGGCTGAGCCCTCCCTTGGCCACCCCGACACTGGCAACCATGTGCTCATCACTGCTTTCCAGCACCTCGGCGGTCGAGCACCACGGCAGGAATTCCGGGTAACGCGCCACGTCGTTGACCAGGTCATAAAGCGCCTGGGCCGGATAGGGCAGCAGGGCCGAACGTTGAATATGCGTCGTCATGTGAGCGTTATTTCCACAACTGAGCGGCAAACATCGAGAAAGAACAACCCGATCCGCGAGAGAAAAAAACCAAAGAACTGCCGGTATTGTCCGGGATTCGTCCAACACGCTCAAGCACGCAGGTTGACCGTAGCCGACACGCTCGCAACTCCCTATAATGCCGCCCCTATGGCTAAACAAAAGAAACACCCCACAGGGACCATCGCGCAGAATAAAAAAGCGCGACACGATTACTTCATCGAACATCGGTTCGAGGCTGGTCTGGTCCTGGCCGGCTGGGAAGTAAAAAGTCTGCGAGCCAGCAAGCTGCAGCTAGTCGACAGCTATGTGCTGCTCAAGGATGGCGAGGCGTGGCTGCTTGGCAGTCATATCACCCCGCTGACCACCGCGAGCACGCACGTGATTGCCGACCCGGTGCGCACGCGCAAGCTGCTGCTCAACGCCCGCGAACTGGACAAGCTCGCCGCCGCGGTACAGCAGAAAGGCTATGCCTGCATCTGCCTGTCCTGGTATTGGAGCAAGCATCTGGTCAAGTGCGAGATCGCACTGGGCAAGGGCAAGAAGGAATACGACAAGCGCGATACCGAGCGCGAGCGCGATTCCGATCGTGAACTGCATCGCGCCGTGCGCAACAAAGGCAAGGAAGAATAATCCTTGTGACGCTGTAGCCTTGGGTGCTTCACCCTTGGCTACATGCCTTTGCGCCGCTCCGCACGGGCCACGCGCTGAACTTCCTGACGCACTTCTTCCAACACCTCCTGCACATACAGCAGATGACGCGTTGAAACTTCCCGCGCCTGCTCGGCCCGCCCCTCAATAATCGCCAGGTACAGATCCCGATGCTGACTGATCAGCATGTCGCGGGTTTCCGTGCGCTGCTGATACATGCCGCCAATATTGGTCACCACGTTCCGCTTGAGCAGGTCGAACAACCCACGAATGGTGTGCAACAGCACGGCGTTGTGGCTGGCCTCTGCAATGGCCAGGTGAAACCGCGCATCCGCCGCGCCCTCTTCCGCCCGGCTGACTTTATCGTCGCGTGCGTAACAATCCTGTAGCGCGTCAAAGGCCGCCGTCAGCCGCTCACGGTCGACCTCGGTAGCGCGCAACGCCGCGTAATAAGCACAGGACGCTTCGAGGGTCTGGCGAAACTCCAGCAAATCACGCTGAGCCTCGGGGTTGTTTTCCAGCAGGTGCAACAACGGATCGCTGAACGTCGAGCCCAACGACTCAGCCACGTAATTGCCACCGCCCTGGCGACTGACCAACAAACCCTTGGCCGCCAGTTTCTGAATCGCCTCACGCAGCGAGGGGCGCGACACGCCGAACTTTTCAGCCAACGCGCGCTCGGCCGGCAAGCGCTCGCCCGACTTCAGCGTGCCCTCAAGGATCATGCCCTCAAGCTGCTCGACAATATCGTCAGACAAACGGCGCTGACGCACCTGATCAAACCCCATAACTCTCTCTCCACGATCCCGACCACTCGCCGGGGCCTCTATTCTGGCCTATCGCAACGTTTGCAGCACGCATCAGAACACCTTCGATTTATCCGATCAGAGCGGCCGCCCATAACCTTAAGACCAAAGTTTCGCAGGCGGCAAATTGACACACCACCGCCTAGGCTTTTACTCTAGCCAACAGCGGCTGTAAATTGGTATTACCAATTACCCAAGCCGACTAAAATGTGCCTGACCAACAACAATTAGGGGCCACCCCATATGCAAACCTGGCAACAGCTCTACAGCCCACTCGGCAGCCTCGGCCTGTCCGCACTGGCCGCCGTTATTCCAATCGTATTTTTCTTCCTGGCTCTGGCCGTGTTTCGCCTTAAAGGCCACGTCGCCGGCAGCATCACGCTTGCGCTGTCGATCCTGGTGGCAATCTTTGCCTTCCAGATGCCGGTGGACATGGCACTGGCCGCTGCCGGCTACGGCTTTGCCTACGGCCTGTGGCCAATCGCCTGGATCATCGTCGCAGCGGTGTTCCTCTACAAACTGACGGTCAAAAGCGGCCAGTTCGAGATCATCCGCAGCTCGGTGCTGTCGATTACCGACGACCAACGCCTGCAGGTCTTGCTGATCGGCTTCTGCTTCGGCGCCTTCCTGGAAGGTGCCGCCGGCTTCGGTGCTCCCGTAGCGATTACCGCCGCGCTGCTGGTCGGCCTGGGCTTCAACCCACTGTACGCCGCCGGCCTGTGCCTGATCGCCAACACCGCACCCGTCGCCTTCGGCGCCTTGGGGATTCCGATCATCGTCGCCGGACAAGTGACTGGCATCGACGCGTTCAAGATCGGCGCCATGACCGGTCGCCAATTGCCACTGCTATCGCTGTTCGTTCCGTTCTGGCTGGTGTTCATGATGGACGGCCTGCGCGGCGTGCGCGAAACCTGGCCAGCCGCCTTGGTGGCAGGCTTGAGCTTTGCCATCACTCAATACTTCACGTCCAACTTCATCGGCCCGGAACTGCCGGACATCACCTCGGCCCTGGCCAGCCTGGTTTCCTTGACCCTGTTCCTGAAAGTCTGGCAACCCAAGCGCACCGCCGGCGCACAGATTGCTGGCGCAACCTCCAGCGCAACGGTCACCGCCAGCGCCGGCGGCTTCGGCCTCCCACGCAGCACTGTCGCTTCGCCCTACAGCCTGGGGCGAATCTTCAAGGCCTGGTCGCCGTTCCTGATCCTGACCGTGCTGGTGACCATCTGGACCCTCAAGCCATTCAAGGCGATGTTCGCCGCTGGCGGCTCGATGTACAGCTGGGTGTTCAACTTCGCGATCCCGCACCTGGACCAAATGGTGGTCAAGGTTGCGCCTATCGTGACCAATCCGACGGCCATCCCCGCCATATTCAAACTGGACCCGATTTCAGCAACCGGCACCGCGATCTTCTTTTCCGCGCTGATCTCGATGCTGGTATTGAAGATCGACATCAAAACTGGTCTTACCACTTTGAAAGAGACCTTCTACGAACTGCGCTGGCCGATCCTGTCCATCGGCATGGTGCTGGCCTTCGCCTTCGTCACCAACTACTCGGGCATGTCCTCGACCATGGCGTTGGTCCTGGCCGGCACCGGTGCAGCCTTCCCGTTTTTCTCGCCGTTCCTCGGCTGGCTGGGGGTTTTCCTGACAGGCTCCGACACCTCGTCCAACGCCCTGTTCAGCTCGCTGCAAGCCACCACCGCCCACCAGATCGGTGTCAACGACGTCTTGCTGGTAGCGGCGAACACCAGCGGCGGCGTGACCGGCAAGATGATTTCGCCGCAATCGATCGCCGTGGCCTGCGCCGCGACCGGCCTGGTCGGCAAGGAATCCGACCTGTTCCGCTTCACCCTCAAGCACAGCCTGTTTTTCGCCACCATCGTCGGGCTGATCACGCTGGCCCAGGCCTACTGGTTCACCGGCATGCTGGTGCATTGAGACCACAGACAATCAAGCAATAACCGACGCCGAACAGCGATTTCGGCGTCAGCTTTCCACAACCCATCTGCCGGGCCGCTGAACACGCTGCGGCCCTGACGGACGGACAACCGGGACTACCCGGAGAACGCGCCTGATGAGCGAGCTTTTTTACAACGCCGTGCCGAATGCCACCCGTGTCGCGCCGCCCCTGGCCCCGCCACGTGAATACCCCCACGAAAAACCGCAGAAGGTCTACCTGTTCGGCACCTGCGTGGTGGACCTGTTCTATCCCGAAGCCGGCATGGACGCGATCCACCTGCTGGAACGCGAAGGGATCTGCGTGGACTATCCCCAAGGGCAAAGCTGCTGCGGGCAACCGGCCTACACCTCGGGTTATACCGACCAGGCCCGACAAGTGGCGCGCGCGCAACTGGCGTTGTTCGCCGGCGACTACCCAGTGGTGGTGCCGTCCGGTTCCTGTGCCGGCATGTTACGCGAGCACTACGCCGACCTTTTCAAGGACGAACCCGACACCCTCAAACAAGTGCAGGCCCTCGCGGCCCGTACTTATGAGTTGGCGGAGTTCCTGTTGTTCGTGTGCAAGGTGCAACTCAACGACAGCGGGGCGCCGGTCAAAGTCGCCCTGCACACTTCATGCTCCGCGCGCAGGGAAATGAATACCCACCTCCACGGCCGCGAATTGCTGGCCCAACTGCGCAATGTCGAACGCGTCGACCACAGCCACGAAAGCGAATGCTGTGGCTTTGGTGGAACGTTCAGCGTGCGTATGCCGGACATTTCCGGCGCAATGGTGGCCGACAAGACCCGAGCCTTGCAGGAATCCGGCGCCCATCAAGTGCTGAGCGCTGATTGCGGTTGCCTGATGAACATCAATGGCGCCCTGGAGAAACAGCAAGCCGCCTTACGCGGCCAACACCTGGCCAGCTTTCTCTGGCAACGCACCGGGGGTGAGCGATGAACGCCGCCGCGCTGATTCCGACCGTCGATGTGTCGGAAGACTTCCGCACCCGCGCCCACCAGGCGCTGGGCGACGCGCAACTGCGAAACAACTTTCGCAACGCGATGGATTCCCTAATGAGCAAACGGGCGGCGTCTTTCAGCGACGCCCACGAACGCGAACACCTGCGCGCCCTCGGCAACGCGGTGCGTGCCCGTGCCCTGTCGAAGCTGCCCGACCTGCTCGAACAACTGGAAGCCAACCTGACCCGTAACGGCGTTACCGTGCATTGGGCCGAAACGGTTGAAGAGGCCAATGCGATCGTCTTGTCGATCATCCGCCAGCGTGAAGCCACGCAGGTGATCAAAGGCAAATCCATGGTCAGCGAAGAGATGGAGATGAACCACGTACTCGCCACCCAAGGCATCGAATGCCTTGAGTCGGACATGGGTGAGTTTATTGTTCAACTCGACCACGAGAAGCCATCCCACATCATCATGCCGGCGATCCACAAGAACGCCAGCCAGGTCGCGTCGCTGTTCCACGAAAAACTAGGTGTGGAGTACACCAAGGATGTCGACCAGTTGATTCAGATTGGTCGCCGTGTGCTGCGGGAAAAGTTCTTCGAAGCAGATATCGGCGTCTCCGGTGTCAACTTCGCCGTAGCCGAAACCGGCACGCTGCTGCTGGTGGAAAACGAAGGTAACGGGCGTATGTCGACCACGGTGCCACCGGTGCATATCGCCGTGACCGGCATCGAGAAGGTCGTGGAAAACCTGCGTGACGTAGTGCCGTTGCTGTCGCTGCTGACCCGCTCCGCGCTCGGTCAGCCGATCACCACCTACGTCAATATGATCTCCGGCCCGCGCAAGCCCGATGAGCTCGACGGCCCAGAAGAAGTCCACCTGGTATTGCTGGACAATGGGCGCAGCCAGGCGTTTGCCGACAGTGAATTGCGCCAGACGCTCAACTGCATTCGCTGTGGCGCCTGTATGAATCATTGCCCGGTGTATACCCGAATCGGCGGCCATGCCTACGGTGAGGTGTACCCCGGCCCTATCGGAAAAATCATCACGCCGCATATGGTCGGCCTGGCGAAAGTGCCGGACCACCCCAGTGCGTCTTCGTTGTGCGGCGCTTGTGGAGAAGTGTGCCCGGTAAAAATCCCGATCCCGGCCTTGCTGCGCCGTCTGCGGGAAGAGAACTTAAAAGCGCCGGATAGCCCACACCCCGTGATGCGCGGCCAAGGCAGCAAGTATTCGCGCCAGGAGCGGTTTATCTGGAACGCCTGGGCCAAGCTCCACAGCTCACCGATGCTATACCGCGTGTTCACATTCGCCGCCACGCGCCTGCGTGCCCTCGTACCGAGCAATGTCGGACCATGGACGCAAAACCATAGCGCGCCTAAACCCGCCGCCCGTTCGCTGCATGACCTGGCACGCGAGCATTTGGCCAAACAGGGAGCGCGTTGATGAGCGCCAAGCAAAATATCCTCGGCAAATTGCGCCACAGCCTGACGGGCACAACACCGGTGCCCGACAACTTCGATGAGACTCTGGTCACACAGATCTACACCTATCCGCCAGAGCAGCGCATCGCACAATTGCGCAAGCTGATGGAAGCGGTGCATACCGAGATCCACCTGACCCGCAGCGCCGAATGGCCGGCCTTGCTCGCGCAACTGCTGCAAAAGCGCGAACTGCCCAGCCTGCTCATCGCGCCGACAACCGAGCACGGTCGGCGCATCACCGAACACTGGTCGAACAACCCGCAATTGCCACGGCTCAAAGCCTATGACCGCCCAGTGGAAGAATGGAAAGCCGAGCTGTTTAATGACACGCCGGCCAGCCTGACCACTACCCTCGGCGCCATCGCCGCCACCGGTAGCCTGATTCTGTGGCCCACGCGGGAAGAACCGCGCCTGATGAGCCTGGTGCCACCGGTACATTTTGCACTGCTCAAGGCCAGTGAGATTTACGACAACTTTTATCAGGTCCAGCAGCAATTCGCCTGGGCCCAAGGCATGCCCACCAATGCCCTGCTGGTGTCCGGCCCGTCGAAGACGGCTGACATCGAACAAGTTCTGGCTTATGGCGCCCACGGTCCGAAGGACCTGGTGGTGCTGATCCTGGAGGACCAATGAGTCTGCCTGCCGCTTTCCTTGCTGACGTCACATTGCTGATCCCGAAAAGTCGTCGCTTCGACGACCCACTTTCCACCTTGGCATTTGGCACAGACGCCAGTTTTTACCGACTGATCCCACAGTTGGTGATCCGCGTCGAGTCGGAAGACGAAGTCGTGGCGCTGCTGCAACTGGCCCAGCGCGATCATGTTCCGGTGACCTTCCGCGCAGCGGGCACCAGCTTGTCCGGGCAGGCCATCAGCGATTCAGTGCTGATCGTACTGGGGGACAACTGGAACGGCCGCGAAATTCGCGGGCAAGGCACGCAGATCCGCCTGCAACCCGGCGTGATCGGCGCCCAGGCCAACGCCTGGCTGGCCCCCTTCGGGCGCAAGATCGGGCCGGATCCGGCGTCGATCAACGCCTGCAAAATCGGCGGCATCGTCGCCAACAATGCCAGCGGAATGTGCTGCGGTACGGCGCAAAACACCTACCACACCCTCGCTGGGATTCGCCTGGTACTGGCCGACGGCAGCCGCCTGGACACCGAAGATGCCGCCAGCGTCGCGGCATTTCGTCAGCAGCACAGCACGCTGCTTGAGCGCTTGGCCACACTCGGCCAAGAGACGCGGGCAAACGCTGAACTGGCCGCCAAAATCCGCCACAAATACCGCCTGAAAAATACCACCGGCCTGTCACTCAACGCCCTGGTGGATTTCGATGAGCCGCTGGATATTCTCAGCCACCTGCTGGTGGGCTCCGAAGGCACCCTGGGTTTTATCAGTGCCGTGACCTACGACACCGTCATCGACCACCCGAACAAAGCCTCGGCGCTGATCGTATTCCCCGATGTCGAGACCTGCTGCAATGCGGTAACCGTCCTGAAAACCCAACCGGTCTCAGCCGTTGAGCTGCTCGACCGACGCAGCATGCGTTCGGTGCAGGACAAGCCCGGCATGCCGGCCTTCGTACAACATCTATCGGAAAATGCCTGCGCGCTGCTGATCGAATCCCGCGCCGCATCGCCCTCTTTGCTCCACGAGCAACTGGCGCTGATCATGGCGTCCCTGGCGGCGTTTCCGGTGGAAAAACAGGTCGACTTCACCGAAGACCCCGTGGAAAACGCCCGCCTGTGGGCGATCCGCAAAGATACCTTCCCCGCCGTCGGCGCCGTGCGCAAAACCGGCACCACGGTGATCATCGAAGACGTAACCTTCCCGGTCGAACAACTGGCCATCGGCGTTAACCGCTTGATCGAGCTGTTCGACAAACATCACTACGACGAAGCCATCCTTTTCGGACACGCCCTGGAAGGCAATCTGCACTTTGTGTTCACCCAAGGCTTCAACAGCAGCGAAGAAGTCGCACGCTACCAAGCGTTCATGGACGACGTCGCGCAACTGGTGGCGGTGGAGTTTGGCGGCTCGCTGAAAGCCGAACATGGCACCGGCCGCAACATGGCGCCGTTCGTCGAGCTGGAATGGGGCAGCGACGCCTACCAACTGATGTGGCAACTCAAACGCCTGCTCGACCCCAACGGTATTCTCAACCCGGACGTGGTGCTCAGCGAAGACCCGCAGATCCACCTTAAACACCTCAAGCCGCTGCCCGCCGCCGACGAGCTTGTGGATAAGTGCATCGAGTGCGGGTTCTGCGAGCCGGTGTGCCCGTCGAAAGGCCTGACCTTGAGCCCGCGCCAGCGCATCGTGATCTGGCGCGATATCCAGGCGAAAAAACGCGCCGGCATCGACACGACTGAACTGGAAACGGCCTACCGCTACCAGGGCATCGACACCTGCGCCGCCACCGGGCTATGTGCCCAGCGCTGCCCTGTGGGAATTAACACCGGCGACCTGGTGAAAAAACTCCGGGCCCGCGACGCCGACCATACGAAAACCGCCGAATGGCTTGCCACCCACTTCGCCACTGCGCTGCAAGGCGCACGCTTTACCCTGCACGTCGCCAACGGTGCACGCATGCTGTTGGGCGCGCCGCGCCTGGCTAAGTTGTCGGCCACAGTGACCAAGCTGTCCAAGGGACAAATCCCACAATGGACCAACGCTATGCCGCAGCCGGAAAAAGCCATTCGCTTCAGCCCGGCGGTGACCGATGAGCGACCACGCGTGGTCTACCTCGCGGCGTGCGTCTCACGCGCCATGGGGCCGGCGGCTGGCGATAAAGAGCAGATGTCGCTGTACGACAAAACCCGTGGCCTGCTGGAAAAAGCCGGCTACCAAGTCGTCTTCCCCGACAACCAGGACAACCTGTGCTGCGGCCAGCCCTTTGCCTCCAAGGGCTACGCCGAACAGGCCGAACACAAGCGCCAGGAACTGATCGGCGCCTTGCTCCACGCCAGCCGTGGCGGCCTCGACCCGATCTACTGCGACACCAGCCCCTGCACCCTGCGCCTGGTGCAAGACCTGGGCGAAACACGCCTGGACCTCTACGACCCGGTTCGGTTTATCCGCACGCACCTGATGGACCGCCTCGACTTCACGCCGCAGGAGGCACCGATCGCCGTACACGTCACCTGCAGCACCCAGCACCTTGGGGAAAGCCAGGCATTGATCGACCTGGCCCGCCGCTGCTCCAAAAACGTGGTGATTCCGGAAGGCATTCATTGCTGCGGCTTTGCCGGCGACAAAGGCTTTACCACACCGGAGCTCAACGCCCACTCCCTGCGCTCGCTCAAGGACGCCGTGCAATATTGCAGCGAAGGCATCTCCACCAGCCGCACCTGCGAGATCGGCCTGAGCCAGCATGGCGGCATCGATTACCACGGGTTGGTGTACCTCGTGGACCGCGTGACCCAGCCGAGGGCACATTAAAACCCGCAAAAAACAGAACCCCTGCGCACCGGCGCAGTCATCTGCATAGGCCTCGGCGATCGAGGCTCATCAGTGATGTCGCTGGCAGCACGTGAACGCCAGCAGCGTCGAGCCCTTTTTCGCAAGGAGATACCCCTATGAAGCATTCCGCTCTTGCTGGCTTGTTCGTTACCGCCGCGATGCTGGCGTCACCGGTGTTTGCAGCCGGAAAAACCGACCAGCTGTGTCAGATTAATCTCGACAAAATCAACAACGGCAAAGCGCTGCTCGCCACCGACACCAGTGGCAAACGCGGCGAAATCGATACCGCCGTGTCTCAAGCGCAGGCCGCCCACGCGGCAGGCGATGACAAGAAGTGCATAGAGATCACGTCCAAAGCCCTGCAAGACCTACAGAACGGTGACAAAGGCGGCAATCAGTAACGTCCCGACGTTCAAGGCCAACCTTCGGGTTGGCCTTCTGTGACCGTTTGACGTACACTGCATAGGCTTGTCACTCACTAAGAAACAACGAGTTACAAGCACGGGGCCGTTTAGGATTCGACGCCGGTCGCGAAACTTTAGGTGCATGCCGAGTTGGTAACAGAACTCGTAAATCCACTGTTGCAACTTTCTATAGTTGCCAATGACGAAACCTACGGGGAATACGCTCTCGCTGCGTAAGCAGCCTTAGCCCTTCCCTCCTGGTACCTTCGGGTCCAGCAATCATCAGGGGATGTCTGTAAACCCAAAATGATTGTCATATAGAACAGAATCGCCGTGCAGTACGTTGTGGACGAAGCGGCTAAAACTTACACAACTCGCCCAAAGCACCCTGCCCGTCGGGTCGCTGAGGGTTAACTTAATAGACACGGCTACGCATGTAGTACCGACAGCGGAGTACTGGCGGACGGGGGTTCAAATCCCCCCGGCTCCACCACTTCATCATCTAAAGACGTCCACGGACGTCTTTTTTTGTGCCTGAAATCCAGTGAATACAGGGGTTTCAGCGCTTATGGGAGCTTTGGAGAGTTTCTGAGTTCCAGCCGCTTTGGTATCCCGGACTATCAAATACTATTTTCAGGATACCAAAACGGTGCTGGAGGTAGCCCCATGCCTACTAACGCACCCCGCCTCTCCGATCGCCAACTGAAAGCAGTGAAGGCAACTGGCAAAGATTTCGTCCTCAGCGACGGCGATGGCGTACAGCTTCGAGTCCGCGCGAGCGGCTCAATGATGGGGAATTTCAATTACCGCGAGCCCCTGACCAGAAGCCGTATCAATATGGCGCTTGGTCCATACCCCGACCTCTCGCTAGCCAACGCCCGAAAGAAAGCCGCAGAGGCGCGTGCGCTGCTCGCTATGGGCATTGATCCTAAAACCCAGCGTGATGAGGTAAGGCAAGCCAAACTTGCTGAGACTGAACACACTTTCGAGAAGGTGGCCACCGCCTGGTTCGAGCTGAAGAAAGACTCCGTAACCAAAGCCTACGCCGAAGACATTTGGAGATCGCTGACGCTCCATGTGTTCCCAAGCATGAAAACAACGCCGCTCTCTCAAATCACTGCTCTGATGGTTATCAAGATCCTTCGCCCAATCGAGGCCAAAGGGAGCGTCGAAACCGTGAAACGATTGAGTCAACGACTCAACGAGATCATGACCTATGGGGTCAACTCCGGGCTGATATTTGCGAACCCCCGCAATGGAATTCGGGCGGTATTCAAGAAACCCAAGAAAGAAAACATGGCTGCGCTACCACCTGAGGAGCTTCCCGAGCTCATGATGGAAATCGCGAATGCCAGCATCAAACGCACGACCCGCTGCCTGATCGAATGGCAGTTGCATACGATGACCCGCCCTGCCGAAGCAGCCACCACACGATGGGCAGATATCGACTTCGACAAGCGCATTTGGACCATTCCGCCAGAGCGCATGAAAAAGCGTCGACCGCACACAATCCCCCTGACCGATCAGGCACTTTCGTTACTGGAGACGCTCAAGCAACTCAGTGGTAACAGAGAGTACGTGTTCCCTTCAGATAGAAATCCCCGCACCCATGCCAATAGCCAGAGCGCCAACATGGCGTTGAAGCGCATGGGCTTTCAGGACCGTTTAGTCAGCCACGGCTTGCGCTCGATGGAGAGCACCATCCTGAATGAGCATGGCTGGGATCCGGAACTGATCGAGGTCGCGCTGGCGCATGTCGACAAGGACGAAGTTCGTAGCGCCTACAACAGGGCGGATTACATCGAACGCCGGCGCCCGATGATGGCCAGGTGGAGTGAGCATATCCAGCGAGCAGCTACTGGAAGCCTGTCGGCATCTGCCATCAATCAAACTAGGGACCGCAATGTCGTCCCGATATGCTAAGGGATTACTGGATGCCGATAGACTTGGCGACTGTCGCCAAGTCATCTGCTTGCCTGCGCTACTCATGCCAAGCCTCTGTACAGGGGAACTCCTGCGGCAATCATCAGGACGATGGCAGGGGCAATAACCACGCGGGCCGATAGCATCGCCCCTCAAACCCGGCCACATTCAGTGCTCCTCCGCCGATAATCACACACAACCCGATCGCGCTATTCAGTACAGCTGTATGGATTGCCGTGGCCGGTATCGTGTGATCACCGGCAATCCTCAAGACCCAGGTCTGCAGGCCAGTAAACAAAGCGAAAATGGCGACACCCAGATCACCAGCAAGATACCCACCGGCGTGATACCCAGAAGAGGACCGTAAATGCCCAAGGTCACCAAGGCCAATGCCATCAAGGGTCGCCCAGCTAGCCATTGATCACAGCAAGGATTCCGGCAGTTAGTTCGTGCTTCACCAGCAAAAGACGGTAGTTAAGGGTGGCGGTTTCGTCCGGGATACGCTCCAGACTCACCCCCGCGATCTGGCGCAGGACGGTCGTTTCTTACAGTGCCTCTTCCATCGCCGGATCGCTGTAACCGGACCAATTTTGCATCATGTGTACGTGCAGCACCGCCATAAACGCTAAGGCCGGACGACCACCTTTGCCTTTTGGATAGTGCGGTTCGATCAGCACGATCAAGCTCTTCCAGGGCAGCACTTGATCATCTCGGTCAGGAACAATTCTTTGCGGGTCTGCTTGCGCTTGCCGACATACTCGATGTCGACGAAAGTCATCTGCGTCATCACCGAAAGACTCGGCGATTAGTGTTCAGTGACTTCGCCAAATCAAGAAGTCTTTTTCAGAGCTTCCTTAGGTTCTTCAGCGATGTTGATCGCCAATCGCGAATTTGAATTCAATGATAAGTAACCGGCGGCAATCACCGCAGGCAACGGACTGGTCCTCGTGCGTATCGGTGACGTAGGATAAATGCCTCGACACAAGGAGAGTCACGGATGAGCGCTACCGACCCCCAATCGTTTTCCCTGGCGTTGCGCTCTTATTCAGGTGAGGTTGAGCTGCACGAACATGACTTTCATCAAATAGTCCTTTCTCAGTCCGGCTCAATGGAAATTGAGGTCGACGGACGAGGTGGCAAAGTCGACGCGAGCCAAGGCGTCGTGATTTGCGCGGGTTCCCGGCATACGTTTCTGGCCAACACCCATAACAATTTTCTGGTGTTGGATGTATCGACCGACCGTGGCGAAGCGCATAAAAGCACTTCTGCGTCACTTGACCCCCTCAACGACAAACGCTTTTTTGCGGTCAGGCCCGATATACGGCATTTGCTCGATTACGCCAGCAGCAACGGGCCACAGTTGGTCGGCTCGCTCGCGATGGCCGAGTCCTGGAGTCGGTTGCTGTTGTGTTCTTTATTGCAGCCCGAGGTTGCGCGCAGCGACCCTGGCCAGTTCATTCTCGCTCGCGCGCTGGCCTACATCGAGCAGCACCTGGCCACCGCCCTGACGGTGCATGATATTGCGCGTTATGCGGGCACCAGCGAGCGGCGCTTGTATGCCCTATTCGGGCAGCACCTGAACACAACCCCGTTCTCGCATATCGCGAACTTGCGCCTGAGTCTGGCCATTGATCTGCTGCGCCAAACGTCCTTGTCGATCATTGATATTGCGCATCGCACCGGTTACGCCGACCAGAGTGCGTTAACCCATGCCCTGAAGAAAGCCCGCCACCTGACACCGGCCGTTGTGCGTAAACAAGTGCCAGACCACTGAAAAATAGCAGTCCCGAACAATTCTTTGGCGGGACTGATCAATACTCGCTCTCTCGACCTTTCTATTGTTCCCGCTTGAGGATAATCCGCAGACGGGGCTTGCATGAGCACTTCCAACCCATCCATCACCCTTGCCAAGGGCGCCGCCAGTGCGACGCTGATCGGGGTGATTGCCGTGTTTTTGTGGGCGTGCCTGGCGCTTCTGACCACCTTGACCGCCGGGATCCCGGCCTTTCAGTTGCTGGCTTCGAGCTTCGCGGTCGCATTCGTGGCCAGCCTGTGCATGCTGGGGATGCGTGGCGCTGCCGGGTTCAGCAGCTGGCGCCAGCCCTGGCCTGTATGGGCAACGGGGTTTGCCGGCATCTTCGTCTATCACGCGTTGTATTTCTTCGCCCTGAAGGCCGCGCCTGCGGCTGAAGCCAGCCTGATTGCCTACCTGTGGCCACTGCTGATCGTTCTGCTGTCGAGCTTTGCCACCGGCGAGCCGCTGCGCAAGCGCCAGTTGCTGGGCGCGTTGCTCGGCCTTGCGGGGACGGCCTTCATCATGCAACTGCGGGCCCAGAGTGACAGTGTGGCGATGCCGGTTATCGGTTACGCCGCAGCCTTTGCGTGTGCCTGGGTCTGGGCGATTTATTCGGTGTTCAACCGGCGTTTCAGCCATGTTCCGAGCAGCATCGTCGGGGGTATTTGCGGGCTGGTGGCAGTGGCCGGAGGGCTCTGCCACCTGGCGTTCGAAACCACGGTGCAGCCTGAACCGGGCCAGTGGGCGGCAATCATTGCCCTGGGGCTGGGCCCGGTAGGCCTGGCTTTTTTCGCCTGGGACCACGCGACCAAGCACGGAAATCTATCGATGCTGGGCGCCTTGTCTTACCTGGCGCCGCTGTTCTCCACGCTGCTGCTGATTGCCGTGGGGCAAAGCGATGCCAAGCCGATCCTGATGATTCCCGCCGTGTTGATCATTGCGGGGGCGGTCATCGCCACTTCACGCTCACGCACGACCTCACGGTGATTTCGACGGGTAAGGAGACAGGGAAATGAACTTGATAGCTTCGCAGGGAACCATGAGGATCGAGAGCGACGGGCCGAGTTTTTCGGTCGCACCTACGCGGCCCTTACTCAGTCATCTGGGAAAGCCATCGTTGCTGAACAGCCGAACCGGCATCCGCCGTCGCGCCAATGGTGAGGCGCCTCGTGTGCTGCTGTTTGTGCCGCCCTACACACGCCTGATCGAACCCACGTCACACGACAGCGCATTCGCCCGCATCGGCATTGATACGTTCGAAGTGATGAAGCGTGCCGGTACGCCTATCGGCCTGTTGCGCATCGCCACGGTAGCCCGGCGTGCCGGTTATTACGTGCAGATTGTCGATTCGCCCTTTGCCGGTTGGTCCCAGGAGCACAGCCTGGTCAAGGTCGACCAAGGGCATCTGATCCGCTACGGCCTGACCGATACGCAGATACGCGAGATCATCGAAACCGCGCAGCCCGATATTGTCGGGATCCAGTGCAACTACACCGTGCAATGGGGCAATGCACGGGCGTTGGCCGAGCTGGTAAAAACCCTCGACCCCAATCTGGTGCTGGTCACTGGCGGCGCTCACTCCAGTGGTGACTGGAAGAATGCACTGCTGGATTCGGCCTTCGACTTCGCGCTGATCAACGAAGCTGACCGGGCCTTTACGCTGCTGCTCGATGCCTTGACTCACGAAGGGACAGACATCAATGCCGTACCTGGGGTGGCGTACCGCGACAGCCGAGCGCAACTGATCCGGCCCACCCAGAAATCCAGCTACCTGAGCATCATCCCCAAGCGGCAGGACCTCGAGGAGAGGCTCGGAGTGATGCCCTTGCCGCACTTCAGCTTTCTGAACATGAACCATTACCTGCAGCCTTATCACTCCTCAGGTGCGCGAGTACGCAAGCATGGCGCGTGGGCGCAGATATTCTCCACGATTGGCTGCAACGTGAACTGTAACTTCTGCTACATCCCGAAAATCAACGGCCCCTGGCGCGCACTTGGCCTGGACTGGTTTGACCTGCACCTGGCCGATCTGGTGAAACAGGAGCGCTTGGCCTGGAGATAGATCACGTCCAGGCCAAGCCTGTCCTCTTTGATGATGCCGTCGAGGGACTCAGGCACTCTTCCAAAAGGACCACGCGCATGGCATTCACCACCCTGATACTGGACGCCCCTGGCCCGCCGCTGCTATGTGAGGAAGTCGACCGATTCCTTGAACTCGGGCTGGCCGTCACCCTGAACCTTCACTACTTCACCGATAAGGACAGCATCAGGAACCACTACGGCGAGCGCATTCAATATGCCCAGATCAATTGCCACGACAAGCCCGCCTTCATCGCTGCGCTGACCCAGGCCGGAGGCTACAGCGTGTTCAAGACGCGCTTGAACATCCCCCTCGATGGCGAACTGATCAACGCCGCCGCCTGCCTGGCAACACCGCTGCGCGCCATCGCCCAGGCAGGCGTAGGGCTTAACCACATCGACCGGCAAGCAGCCGGGCACGCTGGCGTGACGATACTGAACACACCAGGCGCCAACGCCCCAGCCGTCGCGGAATACGTGGTGGCCCAAGCGTTGTTTTTATCCAGGGACCTCGGCCACTACAACGCCGAAACCCACAAAGGTCATTGGTCCAAGGGCAGCCTGCCTCCCGTCCAGGAGTTCTCCGAGTTGACGCTGGGGCTGGTGGGCACTGGCGACATCGCGCAACAGGTCGCTCGCAAGGCTCGAGCACTCGGCATCAAGGTCATCGCTACCGGTTCGGAACGGTTTACAGGTCAGGTCGCACAAGACCTTGGGCTTGATCGAAGACCAACCCTCACGCAGTTGCTCGGCGAAGCCGACGTCGTCTCGATCCATACACCGCTCACGCCGCTCACGCGAGGCCTGTTCGACACGACGGCGTTCAGCCAGATGCGCCAGGGCTCGATCCTGATCAATACCGCTCGCGGTGGCATCGTCGACGAGGACCAGTTGGCAGCTTTCATGACGCGTTTTCCCGGGCATATCAAAGCGGTCGCCATCGATACCTTTGCCCAGGAAAAGGACCGCTTCAACTCACCGCTGGCAGGCATTCCCAATGCGCAACTGACGCCGCATATCGCGGGCAATAGCGCAACGGCGATCAGGACGGCTTCACGCCAAATCGTCGACAAGATCTACGCGTTCGGCATCGCGGCGAAATCACGCTAATCCCAGAGGACACAAGGAAGACCTCAGCGATGCCATGGGCCGCCCGAACATTGTGTGTCAGTGCGCCGACATGAGGCACTGGAGCGCTCGTTCAACTTGACGGGCAAAGCCTGGACATTGCGCGACAGCCCTATCGGCGTGGAGGGAGGCTCGGCCGGAGATTAGACTGTTTAGCCTCCCCTGCTCCTCGAACGACATGAATTGCCGGACTTCGCAGGCAGTCTAAAAGACTTCGATCTAAATAATTCTCAACAATAAGAAATAGCAAGTTAGCCAACTAACTATTTAAAGTATCCGTGCGGATAGACACTCATCTGCTCTCATATCGTTTTAACCATAAATCCGCCCAGTATATTTTTTCACATATATTTTACATTCCGTTGCATATGCTAATGTCATTACGACACTAACGCTGTTTAACCAGGCTCAGGGAGTGTGTATGACCGGAGTATTGGCATCCGTTAACAGCCGCACACAACTGGTTGGGCAGAACAGGCTCGAACTGTTGCTTTTCCGTTTCAATAACCACCAACTGTACGGGATCAACGTATTTAAAGTTCGGGAAGTTATTCGCTGCCCGAAGCTATCTTCGATACCAAAGTCTAATAGCAATATTTGTGGCGTGGCCAATATCCGAGGTGTCTGCATCCCTATTCTTGACCTTGCCATGGCAACGGGACTGCCCGGCGTCGAAGATCAGGAAAGCGCTTTTATCATACTTACGGAGTACAACAATCGCGTTCAGGGCTTCCTCGTCTACGCAGTCGAGCACATCGTCAACTTGAACTGGGAAGACATTCATCCGCCGCCCAAGGGCAGTGGTGAGAACAATTACCTGACGGCCGTCACCCGCACGGACGATCGTTTGGTCGAGATCATCGATGTTGAAAAGGTGCTGACAGAAATATCGCCATCGTCCGAAGAAATATCCAGCGGCGTGATCGATCACGACGTCAACCAACAAGCCCGACACCTGCGTGTGTTGACCGTGGACGACTCGATGGTCGCGCGCAAACAGGTGACCCGCTGCCTGGAAACCGTGGGCGTCGAGGTGGTGGCCTTGAACGATGGCCGGCAAGCACTTGACTACCTGCGCGCCATGCTCGACGAAGGGCGCAAGCCAGATGAGGAGTTTCTGATGATGATCTCCGACATCGAGATGCCGGAGATGGACGGCTACACCTTGACCGCCGAGATCCGTAACGACCCGCGCATGGCCAACCTGCACATTGTGCTGCACACCTCGCTCTCGGGGGGCTTCAACCAGGCCATGGTCAAGAAAGTCGGCGCCGATGATTTCCTGGCCAAGTTCCGCCCCGATGACCTGGCCGGCCGTGTCATCTCACGTATCAAAGCCGTCAATCCGAACTGAAGTTCTATTACTACAAGACTCAAGCCAAGGAGGCTGTAAGGAAGCAAATAAGAAAAAATCAACAGAGGGCAGATCATGTCGAAATGTAGTGAGCTCTATCATCTGGTGTCAGACAACGAAGCCAGGCCATTCTGGAAGGACTGCGCGGGTGACGCGCAAGCGGACATCCGGTGCGCCATGGGCTGTGGCGCGCAGCTGGCCGAGACGCCCCAATTATCAGACCCGGCCCCCGCGCCCGCAGCGGCTGCGATCGCCCCCACCTGCATGAACGACGAGTTGGTCGCCGCCCAGGAAATCTGCGCCCGCGCCAAGACCGCCGTGGTCGAGATGTTCAGCCATGCCCGCATGGGCCGCGCCCTGGAGCTGGAACATATCGGCGCGCTGATAGACGACATTTCCTCTTCGATCGCACGTCATCCCAACGCTTTTATCAGCCTGGCACGCCTGAAAAGCCTCGACGATTACACCTATATGCATTCGGTCGCCGTGTGCGCACTGATGGTTGCCCTGGGCAACCAGCTGGACCTGCCTGCTGCGTTGATTCGCCGGGTGGGAATGGCCGGCCTGCTGCATGACGTCGGTAAAATGGCCATACCGAGCGCCATCCTCAACAAGCCTGGACGCTTGAGCAGTGACGAATTTGAGCTGGTCCGCACCCACCCGCTGGAAGGCGAGAAAATCCTGCAGGCGACCTCGCAGCTGTGCGACATGGTCGTGGATGTCTGCCTGCACCACCATGAACGGGTCGACGGCAGCGGCTACCCCCATCAGTTGGTGGGCGACCAGATCAGTCTTTTTGCGCGAATGGCCGCCGTTTGCGATGTCTATGACGCAATCACCTCGGACCGATCCTACAACCGAGGCTGGGACCCCGCCGTCGCGATTCAGCAAATGTCGACATGGGACGGGCATTTCGATGATGAGGTGTTCCGTGCGTTTTTGAAGTCCGTGGGCATTTATCCAGTCGGGTCTATCGTTCAATTGAAAAGTGGCAGTATCGGCGTGGTGATCGAACAACATCCCGACTCATTATTGACGCCAAAAATAAAGTTATTCTTCTTGCCGGTGTTAAATATCTATATCACCCCAAGAATAGTCGACCTGAGTGATCCCGAACAAACCGATCGCATCATTGCGCGCGTGCCGGCACAGCGCTATGGCTTTAAAAATACCGAACGTTTATGGCTCGACGATGAGGCGTCAGAACAGAACTAAGCGACTACCCAGCTGTACCGCATTTATATGCTTAAGCAGCCCATGATCAAGCAGTAAGCCTTGTAAACAAAAAACTGGAATGCCGACATCCAATTATTTCGGCAACTACTAGCGTGGGCAGGAAATATCATGAAATTCAACTCATTACAGACTCGAATTTGCTTCACCGCCGGACTCTGCCTATTAATCTCTTGCGCGAGTTTGGTGTCATATGGGTTGTACTCCTCAACCGCCAATCAAGCCTACGTGGGCACTGAAGTTTCAGCATTGATTGAAAGCGGCACCATCCGCGAAGTGCAAAACCTGGCGGAGTCCCGTGCCAACGCCATCAAGGCGAAACTGCAAAATGCCTTGGACTCGGCACGCACGCTGGCCAATACGCTGGGTGCGAGTAAAAGTGCGCAAAGCCCGCTGGCGCTGGGCCGCGACCAGATCAATACGATGTTGCTCAGCGTGCTCAAGGACAACCCCGAGTTCAACGGCACGTATTCGTGCTGGGAGCCGGATGCGCTGGACGGCCAGGACCAAGCGTTTCGTAACAACGAGGGCGGCAACAACCCGTTGACCGGCCGCTTCACGCCCTATTGGACGCGCAGCTCGGACGGCCATGTCGCGGTGCAACCGCTGGTCGAGTACGACTCCGATGCCCGCCACCCCAATGGCGTGCTCAAGGGCGGCTGGTACAGCGGCCCCCGGGATACCCAGAAAGAAAGCGTGCTCGACCCCATCCCCTACGTGGTGCAAGGCAAAAATGTGTGGCTGACCACGCTTTCGGTACCGATCACCGCCAATGGCAAGTTTTACGGCGTGGTCGGTGCGGACTTCGACATTTCGTTTATCCAGAAACTCAGCGAGCAAATGTCCGCCGACCTCTATGACGGCAAAGGCTCGGTGTCGATCCTGAGCAATCAGGGGCTGGTGGTGGCCGACAGTAAACGGCCAGAACTGATCGGCCAGCCATTGAAGGCATTGCTACCCGACACCTGGGATAGGGTGCTGGCCAATGTGCAGAAAGGCCAGGGCGACAGCCGCCTGAACCAGGACTCCCAGGAAATCGAAGTACAGATGCCGATCACCCTGGGTCGCACCGGAAAACCCTGGGCCATCTTGATCCATCTGCCCAAGGCGGTGGTCATGAGCCAGGCCATTACCCTGGAGAAGGAACTGCAATCGCGTGGCGTCAGCAGCAGTATCTGGCAGATCTCGGTCGGCCTGGGCATCTCATTGCTGGCATTGCTGGCGCTGTGGTTCGCTACCGCAAAAATCGTCGGGCCGATTCGTGAAGCCGCCGCCTTGGCTGCCAACATCAGCCTGGGGGATTTCTCACGTCGCCTGGTGCAAAAATCCGAAGATGAAGTCGGCCAGTTG
This sequence comes from Pseudomonas emilianonis, assembly GCF_023072625.1. NCBI lineage: Bacteria > Pseudomonadati > Pseudomonadota > Gammaproteobacteria > Pseudomonadales > Pseudomonadaceae > Pseudomonas > Pseudomonas emilianonis. The sequence goes on along the minus strand of NZ_JAKNRV010000003.1, from coordinate 593 downwards.
TCCTTGGCCTTGAACGAGATGTCTGAAAGTCTGCAGCGTCAGGTCCGTGTGGCTGAACGTATCTCCGAAGGCGATCTGGACCTGGAGGTGCGCTTGTCCTCCCCCAACGACACGTTGGGCAAGTCCCTGGAGAAAATGGTCGGCAACCTGAACACCTTGATTTCCCAGGTACAGGCCAGCGCCACGCAAATCACCGGCAGCTCCGCACAAGTCACCGAGTTGAGCCAGTCGTTGTCCGACGGCGCGTCCAATTCGGCATCGTCCATCACTGAAATCAGTGCCGTCATGACGCAGATGGCCGCGCAGACCTCCGACAACGCCGCCAATGCGAAAAAGGCCGACGAACAATCCCAGGCCTCACGCGCCGACGCCGGGGAAAGTGACAAGCTGATGAGCGAATTGATCGCCGCCATGGCGGAAATCGACAATTCGGGCAAAGACATCACCGCCATCATCACCACCATCGACAACATCGCCGCCCAGACCAACCTGCTGGCCTTGAACGCAGCAATCGAGGCGGCACGCGCCGGGGAATTGGGCCGCGGCTTTGCCGTCGTCGCCGATGAAGTCAGGAGCCTCGCCGCCCGCAGCGC